>JAJYPE010000204.1:3147-3959 GCA_021795585.1 Actinomycetes bacterium
TGGGAGTTTGACCACCTCGAGGAAGCTCTATCCGTCGGCATCGTGAAGATGGTCCCCTCCGGCCTGGTCACTCGCGGGGTGATTTTCACACTGGACACGGAGCCGGGCTTCAGGGACATGGCTTTCGTCGCCGGGCCGCGCGACTGCTGCCGCCAGGAGAAAGTATAAATTCGGCTATGAAAAAACGCCAAAAATCCCGTAGTAACACCATGATTAATTGCTGCTTTGGGCGTTCAAATTTGCATGCTAATACCGAGCGAATACCGACACATTACCGTCCCATATTTTTTCGCTCTGAGGTGGAAAATAAGGACTCGCTGAGAAGCTGGGCCTGGCGGTATCACCTTTCCAGTCGGACCCGACTGAATCTTATAAATAACCTCTGAACTGCATTTATGTTGCGTCCTGGGTTGAATCGGCACCCGTCAAAGCATCGTTTGCGCTACGCATTATGACATCACGATTCGCATGAAAAGCTCCTCATAAATAACTCATTTATGGCTAACCGGGTGCCTAGAATATGACTCAATCCCCCGCAGAGTTTTGGCTGCGGTTTTTCCAATTAGGGGGAAAAATATGGAATTCGGCACGATAAGTGACGCTCACGTAGGTGCTTTGGGCCGCAAGGCGGTCGTGACCGGCGCGGCCGGCTTCATCGGCTCGAGGCTTGCTGCCCGGCTGTGCGGAGACGGCTGGTCCGTGGTCGGCATCGACGCCTTCACCGACAGCTACGACCCGGCCGAGAAGCGGGCCCGCGCGGCTCTGCTGGAGGAGCTACCCGGCTTCTCGCTGGTGGTGGCGGACGTGGCCGA
>JAJYPE010000205.1 GCA_021795585.1 Actinomycetes bacterium
AGGGAAAACCTCGACAACGACAATGGCCCCTTCGACCGATCAGTGACATTCCAGGCCCCCCTGGCCACGAACAATCTGATCGCCTTCGAGAAGGCCGCGCTCGCGCACTTCGGGTGGAGGGTGAGCCAGCAAACCCACTCCAAGGGCGTGACCACCTACTACGCAATCAAGGCCGGCAACGACGGCAGCTACTGGGAGCTGGCGGCCTCGATCGGCCCGGCGGCCGTCGTCAGCCTCAGCTCCGCGAGTGCCAAAAGTGTGAGCCAGATCTCCGTCCGCCTGCTCCGACAAAGCTTCTCCTAGATTCCGAACAAGGACCCCCGATGCACGAGCCCACTCAACACGAGATCTTCGACGTCGCCGTGGTCGGCGCCGGCCCAGGCGGGTCCACCGCAGCGGCGGCCCTGGCCGCATCAGGCGCCAAGGTGGCGCTGATCGACAAGGCCACCTTCCCGCGCGACAAGGCATGTGGCGACATGATCGGCCCGCGCGGGGTTGCTCTGCTGGCCGAGTTGGGGGTCGAGGTGAAGGCGCCCAAGCGCGTGGTGGGCGACATGCTCCTGGTAGGGCCAACGGGCGGGCGCATGGCGCTACCGGCCGAGTCCGGTGACAACTATCCAGGCCATGGATGGCTGATCTCGCGGCGCGACTTCGACAACACCCTCGTCGAGCACGCTCTCTCCTTCGGAGCCGAGTCCGTCACGGCACGGATGTCCCATGTTGAGGCG
The DNA here is from genome assembly GCA_021795585.1 of Actinomycetes bacterium. Lineage (GTDB taxonomy): Bacteria > Actinomycetota > Acidimicrobiia > Acidimicrobiales > Acidimicrobiaceae > Acidithrix. Next base: position 729 of record JAJYPE010000205.1, read on the forward strand.
CACGGCCGTGGCTATCTGCTCAGACTCGACAACGGGCGCAGCCTGGAGGCGGCAGCCGTCGTGGGTGCGGACGGCGCCACCACCCAGGTTGGCAGGAATCTCGGGATGGTGGACGAGGATGCGTCGCTGTACGGATTCGCCGTGCGGGCCTACGTCGAGGAATCCGTGCCGACGCCGGTGATCTCCCTCTTCCGCGACCAGGGAGCTCTCTTCCCGGGATACGGCTGGATCTTTGCCGACGTTGAGGGGCGCGCCAACTTTGGCGTCGGTGTCGGCGTCTTCTCGGACCGCAAGCGCTCCAGCATGGCCACCCAGGCCCTCCCCCGCTATCTCGAGCTGTTGAAGCGCCAGGGGTGGATATCGGCCAAGGCGGAGCCGGCCGGGCGGCTCGGCGGCTGGCTGAAGATGGGTGGGCTCGGCGTCAAGCCGGCGCGCGGGCGCGCGCTCCTGGTTGGAGACGCGGCGGGCATGGTCAACCCCCTGCAGGGCGAGGGGATACACGCGGCCATGGACTCGGGCCTGGCGGCGGCGCGCGCCCTGATCGGCGCTGGAGACCCCGCCCAGGTCTACCTCGAGCACCTGCGCAGAACGCACCTGCCTTTCGCGCATGCTGCGTCGGCGCTGCAGCGCATCGCCCTCGGACATCCCCGCCTGGCCGAGACCGCGATGACCCTTTTGACCTCGCGCATGACTCCGGCAATAGTTGGCTCGGCCTGGGGTCTCTACTGGAACGATCTGCTGCGGGGCGCCGGGCGCATCCGAGGTGCCGGGCTGGCACGGGCGATGGCGGCGGCGGTTGAAACCATCACGCGAGGCGCACCGGAGCGGCAGGCCTGGGGACAATAAACGCGGGCACCCCATCGAGGCCCAGGCGGCCTCCCCTGACGGGTGTTGGCAGGAATAATTCGACAGCGAATTAAGTTGCATATGCAACATAAAGTCAATTACACATGAGGTCACCAACATGGCAAGCCACTTGATCGTCGGTATTTCCGGATCCATCTCCTCGGGCAGCTACAACACAAAGCTCCTCCGCGCCTTCGGGGAGCTGGTCCCCTCCGACGTCGAGTTCCGCCTCCTCGAGGGGCTGGACACGCTCCCCTTCTACTCCCCGGATCTGGACGGCGAGAACCTGCCCGAGCAGGCGAGGCAGCTGCGCGAGACCGTGCGCGCCGCGGACGGACTGGTGGTCGCAAGCCCCGAATACAACTACTCCTACACCGCTCTGGCCAAGAATGCGATCGACTGGCTCTCCCGCCCCTACGGAAGCCATCCCCTGGTTGGCAAAGCCGTGGCGGTCATCGGAGCTTCGCAGGGCCTGCTCGGCACCGTGCGCGCACAGCTTCACCTGCGCGATGTCTTCCACGCCACCCAGTCCGACGTGCTTGCCCGCCCCGAGGTCTTCGTGACCCAGGCAGCCAGTAAGTTCAACGCCGAGGGGCATCTGGTGGACGCCCCCACACGCGAGCTGCTCGCCTCCCTGGTGGACGCCTTCATGGACCATTCGGGCAGGCAGGAAACCGCGCAGGTAGCCTGAGCCCATCCGCCCGAAGCGGGAATAGCGCCCCGGGCCAAAATGCTTCAGTAATCGAAAGAATTTTGCCGAAAGACGCGTCCGGTCATTCCCCGGCCGCGTCTTTTGCAGCAGCCCTCGGAAAGGTCTAGCGAATGGCGGAAGCCACCCCAGCGAACCATCACTCCTTCCACGTCTCGACCGCGCTGGCCATTGCCGTTATCGCCGGCGCCCAGCTCATGATCGTGCTGGATGCCACCATCGTCAACGTCGCCCTGCCTCACATCCAGTACGCGCTGGGCTTCAGCTCGACCGGTCTCTCCTGGGTGCTCAACGGCTACACCCTGGCCTTTGGTGGCCTTCTCCTGCTCGGCGGCAAATCCGGGGACCTGTTCGGGCGGCGAAAGATGTTCGTGCTCGGCATCCTTCTCTTCGCCGGGGCCAGCCTGGTTGGCGGTTTCGCCACCGATCAGGCCTGGCTGATCGCCGCACGCGCCATCCAGGGCGTGGGCGGTGCGATCGCCTCGCCCACCGCGCTCAGCCTGATCACCACCAACTTCGCCGAAGGCAAGGAGCGCAACGAGGCGCTCGGCATCTACTCCGCCGTCTCCGCCGCCGGTGCGGCACTGGGACTGCTTGCCGGAGGCCTGCTCACCCAGTACATCTCCTGGCGCTGGGTCTTCTTCGTGAACACCCCGATCGCCCTCGCCATCGCCATTGCCACCCCCCGGGTCCTGAAGGAGTCCGCGCGTCAGCACGTCCGTCTCGATATCGCCGGCGCCCTCCTTTCAGTGGCGGGTCTCGGGCTGCTCGTCTTCGGGATGATCCACGCCGCCCAAAGCGGATGGGCAACCACGACCACGATCGGCAGCTTCGTGGCCGCCGGCGTCCTGCTGGCCGCATTCGTGTGGCGCGAGCTGACCGCGCGCGAGCCGATCATGGACATGAAGATCTTCTCGGACAGGACCCGCTCGGCCGCCTATGCCGTGATGCTGCTGCTCGCCGCTTCCCTATTTGCCATGTTCTTCTTCCTCACCCTCTTCCTGCAGGAGGTGCACGGCTATTCGGCGCTCAAGGCCGGGCTCGCCTTCCTCCCCGCCAGCTTTGGGATCATGGTCTTTGCGGGAATCGGCTCCCGGCTGATCCAAAAGACCGGGCCGCTGCCTCTGATCGCCTACGGCCTCCTGGCCGTGGCGGGCGGGTTGGCTTGGCTGAGCAGGATGACCATCCACTCCACCTATCTCGTGCACATCCTGGCGCCGATGCTGCTGCTGTCTTCGGGCATGGGCTTCGCGTTCGTGAGCATCTTCCCCACCGCTCTGGCCCGCGTGCCCAGGGAGATAGCCGGCCTCGGCTCGGCCATGGTGAACGTCGCACAGCAGGTCGGTGGAACCCTGGGCCTCTCCGTCCTGGTCACCGTTTCGGCTACGGCCATGAACTCCCGCTTGCACAGCCTCCTCGCCTCGGCGGGAAGCGCCGCATCGCAGCCCTCGGTGGCCAAGGTGGCCGCAGCGGTGGCCGCCATTCACGGCTGGGACACGGCATTCCTGGTGGGCTCAGGCGTCGCCCTGGCCGGCCTGATAGTGGCGCTGGTCTTCATCCGTCCACGACGGGGAGAAGAGATCGCAACCGGCCTGGCCCCGGAGTTCAGCTAGAGCCGCCTGCGCCCGGCCGTTCGCGGCCGGGCGCAGGGGCCCCCGGTTTACTCGTGGAGA
>JAJYPE010000206.1 GCA_021795585.1 Actinomycetes bacterium
CGAAAACCAGATGAAGCGAGCTGACGCGACTTCTCTACGGCCAGAACTGTCTTCCCCGTCCCGGCACCCCCGAGGATCATGGCGCGCTTGACACGTCTGATCGCTTGCAGCACTACCATCTGCTCGCTCGTCAAATCGAGCAATGCTTGCCCGGCGTCTCCAACGTCGTCTCGCAGGAGGCGTCTTACTCGAATGGTAGGTGCCAAATGGTCAACGATCCGCTGGACGTCACTCTTGGACAAGGCTCGATTCTGTCCCCAATGGCGGAAGATCCGTTCTATGGCCTCCATTGGCCGAGCCATATCAACACGGTCGACGACGATCTCTCTGGGGGCATTGAGGCCGAGAAGTTGAGCGACCTCTACGTCCGGGAATACGACGGCATGCACGATCGGATACCGTGTCAGAGGGGGATCGACCGCTTTGAAGAAGTTGAGCAACGCGTATTTGGAGTCTTTCGCCTGATCGAACGGGTTTTTGATGGGACGGCGGATTCCGTCGCCCCCAGTCGAAAACCAAGTGCCGTCGATGGCTTCGATCCCGCCGCCCTTCACCTCCAAAACGAGGATGCCGAGGTCGGGAGCCAGCACGACGAAATCGGCTTCGCCGTCGCCCTGCTTGCCCCCACGACGTGATTGCCAGGCAACCGAATGGAAAACGACGAGATCATCAGCGGTGGACAAGCGTTCGCGCACCTTGATCTCCGATCGCGGACTGCTCGGTGACGCTTCACGAGGATAGAAGGTCGTCATTGGTCCGATTTGCTTGGTTCTCGTAGCGGCCGACGGAGATCTCGGTGATCGGTGGTGGTCGCCGCTTTCTTCCCGTGCTTCCGCATTGCTACGCTCTTGGCAACAAGGCGCGCTACGTCGGCAGGAGATTCATGCGCCCAAATCCTTACCACTTCCCAGCCGAGCCCACCAAGGCGCCGATCGGTATCAGCATCACGGGCACGATTGGCCTCGATCTTCGCTCGCCAGAATTCGGCGTTTTCCTTGGGCCAAGTGGCGTGTAGAGGGCAGCCGTGCCAAAAGCACCCGTCGACGAACACTGCGATGCGCGGACCCAGGAAAGCAATATCCGCGACCCGTCGCGGTTTCGAAAGTAGTGGTACTTGCAGGCGATATCGTAGGCCCAACGCGTACAGGGCCTTGCGAAGTTCTAGCTCGATATCAGTGCCGCGCTGGCGCACCCGCGCCATACGACGACTGGCCTCAGGCGACGAGGGGGTTACGCGCCACATCACGTTTCCCCTTTGTGCCCGTCATCGATGGTTGAATGGCGAGATGTTGGAGGATGCTACGACCGATGATTTCTCCAAGTGTCACCGGCACGGCGTTGCCGATCATGCGCCCCAAGGCCTTGAACTGGATCGGCGCACCGTCCGGGACGAACGAGTAGCCTTTCGGAAAGCCCTGCAAAATGGCACCTTCACGCAGTGAGATTGCACGGTCCTGCTCGGGGTGGCCAAAGCGGCCATTGCCGAAGCCGTAATACTGAGTGGTGAGTGTTGGAGCAGGCTCGTCCCAGACCATGCGGCCGTAAACACTGGGATAGGTGCGCCCCGTATCACGCTGGTGGCACTCCGAAATCAGCTGTTTGGGCCAGTCTCGCCATGTTCCACCAGGGCGCGATGCTCGGATCCGCTCGAGGTTGAGCTTCGACAGCTTGGAAGCCGCATGCAACGGATCACGCGGCAGCGAGTCACCTGCGGCGATCACTGGGAGCTTGCCAATCGCTTCACGCACCGTCATTGGGCGATTGTGAGTGGACTCGATGAGTTCGATCGGGCCGAGTCGCGATGCGAGTAGCACCATTCGGCGTCGACGTTGAGGCAAGCCATAGCCAGCACAGTCCACGACATCGTGCCAAACCTTGTAGCCGAGCCTTTCCAAGGCGGCGACGAAATCATCGTACACCTCGTGTTTCTCTACCGTCGGTACGTTTTCCATGGTGACGATATCCGGGCGCGCACCTTTGACCAATCGTGCGAACTCATACAACAACGCCCAGCGTGGGCTACCCACGGTGTCGTAGCGTTGTGCATAAGTCGAGAACGGCTGACAAGGCGCGCAGCCGGCGAGGATGCGGATGTCCGCGTCGCCGAAAAGAGCCCGCAGTTTCGCAGGTTTCGAACGAGAGACGTCTTCTTCGATGAATCGTGCGCCGTTGTTGGTTTCGAATGGATGGCGACACGCAGGATCGACATCGATGCCGGCGACCACAGGAATCCCTTCTGACGTGAGACCGTGAGTGAGCCCACCCGCACCACAAAACAAATCAATGCAGGCCAAGGTCGTCATTCATGATCTCCCTTGGTCAGCAAGAACGAGCTTGGCACCGTGACGCTCCTCTCCATCATCGGCTCGACGCATCGTCGGATTCTTCCGACGCCTCTCTGCTGACCCCGAGGTATTCGGCGATTGCCTCGGCGGACAACCACCGGTCGGCCATGGCGGTTCCCAGAGCTATGGACACCCATGATCGGCGATTCTGCCATAGCCTCAGCGGGAATAAAACCGGTTTTATGCCGAACCGCCTCACTACCAACCCGGATAGCACCTTTCGCTCATCAACCGGCTGATCCACAACGCCGAGATCATCGCCCTCGAAGGCGAGTCCTATCGCCTCAAGGAAGCCCAGGAACGCAACGAACGGCGGGCTGCCCGAAATAAGGGCACCCCCTGGGCAATTTTTGTCAGGAGTCGCAAATGACATGACAGGGGATGCTTTCCAGGACACCCGTCGCCACCAGCCGTAGAAATGTCCGGACGTCGTAGGTGAGGACACCCTCAGGATCGCCTGGGGCCGAGTCGAGAAACCGCAGGTGGATAGGACACCCCGCCCCCTCATGGGGCACCCTGACAAAGACGTCGCCCGTGCGCGTATCACGATACAGCTCGAGCGACAGACCAAGATCGTCATTCATTGCGCGCCCCTCCCCCGTATGCCAGGCCATGGTCGCCCCAGCGTAGCGCCTCCAGGCGTACGGCGCAGCCCGCTATTCGGAGGGGTAGGTGAGATTTTGGAAGGGCCTAGTTAATAGCCACCCTCTGTGGCGGGGATATAACAGCTCTTGTATGTTCCACGTGGAACATATCCGACGCCCCGGAAAGGCCAGCCTACCCCGCGGGCCGTTCCGATCACAAGCGGTGCGCGGCACCGCACGCATCCGCGGACTCCCGCAGCCCGGCCCGAGTCCCGCCATGGAGCGCCCGGCCATTGCGTGGCGGGCTCCGATCCTGCCGCCCCAGGCGGGCAGGCCTTCAGCCGGCCGGCACCCCCACGCCCGCGAAGGTCTCCGCCTCCCACAATCTGGCGGCCGACAGCTTTCCCGCCAGACATCGCGACGCTCGGGGTGTTTCGGGCGGAAACGCACTCCGGGGGTCGTTGGAGGCGACGGTCCGTGCGATCAGCGGATCGCGCGGCGTAAAGCGCGGACTCAAGAAGGCTTTACGTAGCTCACCCACTCGTCCCGGATATCCGGCCCCTCCCCCGTTTGGGTGGCGACAGGCTTGTGGATGGCCGATCCTCGGACCGGGACGGCGCGCGCCAAAATGGCCTGGGCGTCCGGTATCAAGCCGGCCTTCTGAAGACCCAGAAGAAACGCGGATGTGGAGAGCACCAGAACCTGATCCGGCAGACGAATCAGGAAGGAGGTCTTGCGAATGTCGCTGTCCTCGAACAGCAGGAGGGCCCCCGCGTGTCCCTGCGCCAGTTCGCGGGACAAGATCTCCGCGGCGGCCTGCTCTCCCCGATTGCGGATACGCGCCGAGGGATCCATCCGGCTCAGCAACACGAATTCCTCGAAGGTCTCCGTGCTGTCGACGCGCACCTCTTTACCCGTATGCCGGCGAATCCAGTCGAGCAATGCCTTGGCCCCGGGCTTATCGGCATGGCGCGTCACCTCGAATCGCACCATGTCGGGAATGATGACGGGTAG
>JAJYPE010000207.1 GCA_021795585.1 Actinomycetes bacterium
CGATAGTTGAGGGCAAGGAAGCTCATGCGCCGCTCGAAGGCGTGACCGTCGTCGAGTTTGCGGGGATCGGCCCGGGGCCCTTCTGCGGGATGCTCCTTGCCGACTTGGGAGCCACCGTGATTCGGGTCGACCGTCCGCCAACCTGGGAAGGCGATCCTCCCGAGGCGGTGGTACGCGCCTACCGGACTGACGTGATGGGGCGTTCGAAGCGATCCATCGGCCTGGATCTCAAGGGCCCCGCCTCCCGCCCGGTCTTGGAAGCGCTATTCAGGAAGGCGGACGTCATCCTCGAGGGCTTTCGGCCGGATGTCATGGAGCGCCTGGGGCTTGGTCCGGAAGAGGCACACCGGATCAATCCGGCCCTGGTGTATGCGCGCATGACCGGATGGGGGCAGAGTGGGCCCTTGGCCCCCCGGGCCGGGCACGACCTGAACTACGTCTCCCTTTCCGGCGTGCTCTCCATGATCGGATCGGCCGGGGGGCCACCGGTTATCCCTCTCAACCTGGTGGGGGACTTCGGGGGTGGCGGGATGTACATGGCATTTGCGATTTCCTCCGCACTTTTGGCGGCACGCAGCACTGGCCGCGGGTCGGTGATCGACACGGCGATGGCCGAGGGCGCGGCGAAACTGGCGACCATGATCTTCGGGCTCCGTGAATCGGGCGCCTGGGAGGACGAGCGGGGTATGAACCTGCTTGACGGAGGAGCTCCCTTCTATTCCGTATATCGGTGCGCAGATGGGGGCTACTTCGGGGTGGCTGCGCTCGAGCCCCAGTTCTATGCGGAGATGGTCTCCAGGCTCCAGTTGCAGTCGGACACCGCCTTTTCCGATCAGAACGACCGCTCGCGCTGGCCCGCGATGCGTGAGAGGCTGGCGGCCGTCTTTTCTTCCGCATCGGTTTCGCACTTCGAAAACCTCTTCGAGGGGCTCGACGCCTGCTCGTTCCCCGTCTACACGGTCGAGCAGGCCATGGCTCATCCGCACAACCGCGCGCGCGGTGCTTTTGTCGAGGTGGAGGGGGTGGCCCAGCCCGCGCCAGGTCCGCTTTTCGACGGCAGACGCCCTTCGGAGCCCGCCGCGCCTCCCTATCCCGACGAGCACCGCCGGGCCGTCATGGAGTTCCTGGGCATCGCGTGAGGACGCATTGGCTCGTTACGCCTTTGTTTCGTGGGTTTTTCCGTAGGACCACGCGGCCAGGTGAATCTAATATCTTCACTTGTGCCGAGGCGCAGACCTAGAACCTAAGAGGGAGTCCCACCCGTGAAGGAAGTGTTCGAGATACCCATTGCGGAGGCTGGGCCTTCCGGCATTGAGCGCCGTGGAATCGACTACGTGCCGAGCCGGGAGCGTTGGGCCAAGCCGGTCAACCTCTTCTGGATGTGGGGCGGGGCCATATTCAACGTGGAGATCATGGTTTACGGCGCGATCCTGATGAGCTTCGGGCTCTCCTTCGCCCAGGCGATCTTCATCATCGTGGTCGGCAACCTCTCTTATGCGCTGCTGGGCCTGACGAGCCTCCAGGGGCCCGAGGCCGGCACCACGACTTTCACCATCAACCGGGCTTCTTTCGGTCCTCACGGCTCCAAGCTGATCGCCGTCTTCAACTGGTTGACCCAGGTGGGTTTTGAGACAGAGGGCCTTGCCCTGGTCGTCATAGCGGGCCTGGCCCTCTCGGCCAAGCTGGGGATTCACAGCTCCACCGGTCTAAAGGTGGGCCTGATCTTGGTGGCGGCCCTGATTCAGCTTCTCCTCCCGCTCTTGGGCCATGCGGCGATCTTGAAGGCGATGCGCGTCCTGGTGATCCCCTTCATCATCCTTTTCGTGGTCTTCGCCTACCTCGCCGTCGGGCACGTGAACGTGCACTCGGTGCACCACGGCGCTAGCTGGCAGACGATGTTGGAGGGCCTGGCCTTCATAATCTCCGCCTCCGGCCTCGGCTGGACGGAGAACGGCAACGATTACTCCCGCTACCTCCCGCGCCACACGTCCGGCAAGGCCACGGTCACGTGGGTCTTCCTGGGCACCTTTATTCCCTCGGTGCTGCTCATGACCTTGGGGGCGGCGGTGGCCACCTTCGTCGGCTCCGACTCCGGATCGATCACGGGCATCGCCACCCACTTCTCGCCTTGGTTCATCTGGCCTTACCTGATCGTCGCAATCATCCAGCTGTTCGCCATCAACAGCCTCGACCTCTACTCCTCCGGCGTCACCCTGCAGGCCCTGGGCCTCAAGATCAGCCGCTGGCATGCGGTTCTGCTGGACACGGTGATCGTGACGGGACTGACCGCCTACGCGATCTTCTCTTCCTCGTTCAACACTTTGCTCAGTGAATTCATCCTCTTCATCATCGTGTGGGTGGCGCCCTGGACGGCGGTGTACCTGGTGGACTGGCTGCTGAGGGGGAAGCGCTATTCGGCAATCGATCTGCAGCGCACCAGGGGCTCCCTCTACTACCGGAACAACGGGATCCACTGGCCGGGCGTCATAGCCCAGGTCCTGGGGATGGTGGCGGCCATGCTTACGCTGGATGCGTACCCGCACTACGTAAGCATCGTCTCCAACGCCACAAACGGAGCGGACTTCTCGATCTTCGCGGGCCTGCTGGTCGCAGGTGTGGTCTACTGGTTGCTTGCACGTAAGACGGTTCCTGCCGAAGCGCAGCGCCAACAGGCCGAGCCTGACGAAACGGCAATCGCCTCGCTCGCCTAAGTTTCGGCCCAGCCCCTCCTCGCCTCCGGCCTCATAGCCGGCCCCGTCCGGCCTCGAGCCGGAGTTGAAAGGTTGGGAGGGGCCCTTGTTCTACCTGGGAAGGGGCCGAGGCGGCCCGGTTCACCTGGATGCCGAGTCGCACCTTCTTGTGCTCGGCCCACCGCGTTGCGGCAAGACCACCGCGCTGGTGATACCGAATCTCCTGGCTTCGGAGCAGGCCACGATAGTGACCAGCACCAAGGTCGACGTGATGACCGCTACCGCCCAAGAGCGTGCCCGGCGCGGCCGGGTTTGGGTCTTCGATCCGTCCGGAGGCACTCCTGTTCCCGCCTGGGCCACCAGGCTCCGCTTCTCGCCGGTAAGTGCCGCGGTGGACTTCAAGAGCGCCATGTTGCTTGCCAGGGCGATGGTGCGATCCTCGTCCGTCCACAGCGGGCACACCCTGTCATTCTGGGAGGAGCGGGCCGAGGCCGTGCTCGCCCCGTGCCTGCTTGCGGCACGCCTAAGTGGCCTGGGGATGCCCGAGGTGATGGAGATGGTCGAGGGGCGGGAGCTGGAATCGGCAGTTGCCCTTTTGGCGGCAAAAGGCGAAAAGGAGGCGGCGAGCGCGCTCTCGGCCGTGGCCGTCTCCTCCGAGCGCGAGCGCTCGGGAGTGATGTCCACGGCGGCGGGCCTGCTGTCGGCCTACCGAATGCCCGAGGTGCTGGCCGAGAGCGCCGCGCCCAACTTCGACGCAGCGGCATTCGCCTCTTCTTCTGACACGCTTTACGTGGTTGCCCCGTCCACGGTTCAGGACCTGCTCTCCCCGATCGTGGTGGGACTGATCTCCAGCGTGCGCCAGGCCGCCTATGCCCAGGCCAATCAGCGAATCGCCGAGGGCGGCCCGGCCCGGCCGGTTCCCGCGGTCAAGCTGCTCCTCGACGAGATGGCGAACATCGCCCCATTGCACGATCTGGGCGGCATCCTTTCCGAAGGGGCGTCCCAGGGAGTCTTGGTATTGGGGGTGCTGCAGGACCTGAGCCAGGCACGCCAGAGGTGGCCCGGTCTGGCGGACGGGATGCTGACCCTGTTTCAGAACACGCTTGTCTTTCCCGGTGTCGGCGATCGGCGGACGCTGTCGGAGCTGTCGATGCTCTCCGGCGAGCAGCTGGTGATGCTGCCGGGGTTGGGCACCCGCCGGTCCCTGCTTGCACCCGTACCCCGCTCCCGCTCGGGCCAA
>JAJYPE010000208.1 GCA_021795585.1 Actinomycetes bacterium
GGAGCGCCGGAGCGAGCGGCAGGGTCTGGAGCGTGAGCTCCGTGCCATCGGCGACGAGGAGGCGATGCTGCGCTCGGAGCTCGACGATACGCCGGCGGGAAGCGGGCTCGTGGCCGAGGTCGAGTCCGGCCTGTCCCTGGACGGCAGGCGAACCTGGATCGAGGAGCGCAAGGCCGATCTCACGGCGGCGCTGAGCTCGGCCAACCAGGAGCTGGGCAGCCTGGAGCAAAGGATTCAGGATCTGGGCGTCGACGCCAGGATGGCCGAGGCGAATGCCCATGCGGCGGCTTTGCGGGCCGACATCGCCCGCACCTTCGCCGACTGGGCGGCCTATGCCCTGGCCGAGCAGATGCTGCGCGAGGGGATCTCGCGCTTCGGGCAGGAGCGCTCGCGCGGGGCGGCGGAGCTGGCTTCGGAGCTCTTCGCGGAGCTGACCAAAGGGCGCTATCCGGCGCTCGAACTGAACGACGACCAGCCCTGGGTGCGGCGCGCGGACGGCGCCGAGCTGAAGCTGGAGTCACTGAGCCGGGGAACCCTCGACCTCGCCTACCTGGCGACGCGCTTCGCAGTGGCCGAAGTTAACGCGTTGGAGACTCCACAGGGACCGCTGGGGGTCTTCATGTTGCTGGACGATGTGCTGGTCAACCACGACCGGGAGCGTGCACGCGAGGTGGTGCGGCTGCTGCTGCGAACTTCCCGGCGGAAGCAGGTGATCTTCATGACCTGTCACGAGCACCTGGTGGGCCTTGTCCAGCAGGAATCCGCGAATGATGGCGCGAATATGCCCACTATGCTGGACATTGGAGCTTGACGCTGAACAACTGTTCCCTCTGCATAGAGGTGACCCCCGCAAGGGGTCGTGGCGCTCCGTTTGGAACCCCTCTCTTTGCAGAAGGCTGTGATAAGCATGAGCCCAAGAACCTACCTTGGCTCAAAGATGTCGACCATACTTAGAAGCGTCTCGGCGGTGGACCTGGGCTTGGCGAACATGGCCCGGATGCCGGCGGCCATGGCGCCGCTGGCCCTGGTGCTGGCCGAGGGCCACAGCCGCCGTGCCTTGGCGGCGGGCTCGCTTCTGGTGGCGGCATTCACTCTGGGCGAGATCTTCTTCTCCGCTCCCTTGGCCCGCCTCGGTGACAGGCTCGAGGTGCGCCGCGCCCTCGTGCGCCTGATGCTTCCCCTTGCACTCCTGTGGGCGGTTTTCGGGCTGCTGGCGCCGCACTTCGCCAACGGGCTCGTCTTTGGGGCGTTGCTGGTCATGGCGATCCCCATCGGTGGTCTCGGCGCCGGCCTTTTCGGAATCGCACGGGTCCTGATCGTCGGCGGCCACCGATCGGCTCCGGGGCGCCTCACCATGGAGCGGCTGGTGGCGCTCGACACCTCGCTGATGGAGGTCTTCTTCTTCGTCGCCCCAATGCTGGTTTCGGCTTCGATCGTGGTTGGCGGACCGGCCTTTGCTGCGTTCTCGGTCACCTTTGTGGTTGCCGCGGGCCTCGCTCTGCTCGCCGCGGTTCCGGCACGCCCGTGGGCCTCCGCGACAGCGCCGGCCGAGGCCGAGGCGCCGGCGCGCTCGCGGGCCAAGGGAAGCGTCTGGCTGTCGCGAGAGCGTGCCTGGGTCTTCGTGGCTTCGTCGGCCATGGGGATCGCCGAGGGCGGTTTCATCGTGGCCGTGCCGTCGATTCTGGTCGAGAAGCATTTGGCGCTCGGTTACGCCGGCCTGATAGTTGGCCTGCTTTCGGTGGGAAGCGTGATCGGCGGACTCGCGGTTGCCAAGCACCCTGCCCTCATAAACCGGATCCCACTTCGGCGCCGGCTGGCGATCCTGCTGCTCGGGCTGGCGGTGGGCGTGTCGCTGGTTTCGCTGCTTCATTCGGTGGTGGCCATGGCGGTGGGCACACTGCTGGCCGGAAGCTTCGTGGCCCCGCTGAACACCACGCGGGCCTTGGCGATGCAGTCCCTGGTGGCCAAGGCGCAGAAGTCTGAGGGTTTCGGAGCCTTGTACGGCTCCTACTCCATCGGCTTTGCGGCCGTGGGCATCGCGCTTGGTTTCCTGGGGACCATTTTCAGGGCCGCGGACATACTGCTGGTGATGACTTCGCTCTCGATTGCCGTGGCGGCCTACCTGATCGCCGTGCGCCCCAACCGCGGGGTTTCCGCGCTGCGGCTGCGCCGCGCCGCCTGAGGAGGCGCCCCGGCTTTGTGAGGCGTCAGTACTGCTTTTCCGCCCAGTTGAGGTGGTCCAGCGGCCCCGGCCCGTGGCCCAACCCCCAGGAGGCCGAACCGGCGATGGCGCGGCTGGTGTAGATCTTGGCCGCCTGCGCCGCCTCCTCCAGAGTTCGTCCCCGGGCGAGGTGGGCCGCCATCGCGGAGGAGAAGGTGCACCCGGTGCCGTGCACGTTCACGGTGCTGATGCGCCGCGCACGAAGGTAGGAGAGGTTGCTCCCATCGAATAGCACGTCGATGGAGTCGTGCCCGCTCAGGTGTCCACCCTTCAGGTAGACGTATTGGCTCCCGAAGGAATGCAGGGCTTTGGCCGCCGCGACCATGTCCGGGAGGTTCTCGATTGCCATCCCGGTCAAGGCCTGTGCCTCGAAGAGGTTCGGCGTGATCACCAGCGCCACTTTGGCGAGCCGGTCCCGGTAGGCCGCCACGATGTCCTGCTCGCTCAGACGGTCGCCGCTCGCGGCGATCATGACCGGATCTACGACCAGCCGAGGGAGGTCACCCTTTTCCGCGAACGAGAGGACCACTTCCAGAAGCTCGACCGATCCGAGCATGCCGGTCTTGACCGCGCGAACCTGGAAGTCCGCCAAGATGGCATGGATTTGGGCGGCAAGCATCTCGGGGCTGGTCAGATCGACCGCGGAGACGCCCTTGGTGTTCTGGGCGGTAATTGCCGTGATGGCGGTGGTGCCGAATACGCCGTTCGCGGCGAAGGATTTGAGGTCGGCCTGAATTCCCGCTCCGCCGCCCGAGTCGGAACCGGCGATCGTCATTGCCACCGGGGGTGTCCTTGGTATTGCCATCGGTCCCCCTACCTCCTCGTCGTCCTGCCACAACTTGGGGACCACGTCGATGGCGCACGCAGGCGCAGGCAGACGCGACCCACCACGAATGGTACCGGCGGGCAAACCGCAAATGTTACAGTCGGCACCGGAAATATTCTCAAAGCAGTTCGGGCATGCCTTCGACGGGACTGCTTGCGAGCGCCTGGCCGCGCCGAGCGATCCTCCCGGCTCCACGCGCCAGATATCCGGCCTCCACCGCCGCTGCGATGGCGGCCGCCATTCGTGGCGGATCCTCGGCCCGATTGACGGCGGATGCGACCAGCACCCCCGCGCAGCCGAGCTCCATTGCCAGGGCTGCATCGGATGCGGTGCCCACTCCCGCGTCCAGGATGACCGGAACACGGGCGTTGGCGGCGATCATGGCGATGTTGTAGGGGTTGAGTATTCCCAGACCACTGCCGATCGGAGAGCCGAGCGGCATGACGGCCGACGCGCCTGCCGTTTCGGCGTGCCTGGCCAGGATCGGGTCGTCGCTCAAGTAAGCCATGACCGAGAACCCGGAGCCGGCCAGCTCCTCGGTGGCACGAAGTGTCTCGACCGGATCGGGAAGCAGCGAGGTGTCGTCTGCGATCACCTCCACCTTGACCAGATCGGTGCCGAGCGCCTCGGCGGCAAGGCGGGCAGTGGTGACCGCCTCGCGGGCGCTGTAGCAGCCGGCCGTGTTGGGAAGCACCGCCAGCTTGAGCTCCTGCAGCAGGTCGAAGAGGCCGACCGAGGCGCGGGGATCGAAGCGGCGTATGGCCACAGTTGTCAGGGAGGTCCCCGATGCGATCAGCGACTCGCGAAGCATGCCTAGCGACGTCATGGCGCCGGTGCCGGTGATTAGCCGCGACGCGAACTCATGCCCCCCGACCACGAGG
>JAJYPE010000209.1 GCA_021795585.1 Actinomycetes bacterium
CCTCAACTACGCGGAGCATGCCGAGGAGGCCGGGCACCTGCGCGACGGGGTACCGCAGGTGTTCACCAAGTTCCCCAGCTGCCTGGCGGGACCAAACGACTGTATCGAGGTGCCGAGCCCACGCCTCGACTGGGAGGTGGAGCTGGTCGTCGCAATCGGCGTCGAGGCCCGCTCACTGAAATCCCGGGAGGCGTGGTCGGCAGTCGCCGGCCTTATGGTGGGCCAGGACCTTTCGGCGAGGGACGTGCAACTTGCCGGCTCGGCTCCACAGTGGTCGCTCGGGAAGTCCTATCACGGCTTCGGGCCGACGGGGCCGGCTCTGGTGCCGCTGGCGAACCTCTACGGGCCGGAGGATCTGGAGATCGAGTGCCTGCTGAACGGCGAGCCGGTCCAGCGGGCCCGCACTTCCCAGATGGTCTGGCCGGTGCCCGAGTTGATCAGCCGCCTCTCGGCGGTTTGCACGCTCTACCCGGGCGATCTGATCTTCACCGGCACTCCCGCCGGTGTCGGCAACCGCCGCGTGCCCCCGAGGTACCTGGGCCCAGGCGACCTCTTGGTGAGCAGGATCGAGGGCCTGGGCGAACTATCCAACACTTTTCGAACAGTGGGCGCCTGAACCGGTGCAGCGGGGCAGCCGTCGCGGCGGCCGATTAAATAGGATGGGGTTCCTATGAGCGTGGAGAACGGATCTTCAAAGATGTCGGGGGCGGAGGCAGGAGCCGCGCCCCAGAACGAGTCCTCCTCTGCGGGCCGCTCCTACCGGATCGAGGCGCTGGCCAAGGGACTGCGCCTCCTTTCGCTCTTCAATCACGACCGCTTGGCGCTGCGGGTGAAAGATCTCGCCGACCTGAGCGGGATACCGATGCCGACCGTATTCCGGCTGGTCGCAACCCTCGAGGAGGAGGGATACCTGGAGCGCACCGCCAGCGGGATGGTGCGCCCCGGCACCAGCGTGCTGGCGCTCGGATTCGCGGCGGTGCAAGGGATGGACCTGGTGCAGACCTCCGAGCCGACCATGCGCGAACTGGCTGTCGCGAGCGGCGAGACCGTGAACCTGGGCGTCCTCTACAACGACCAGGTACTCTTCGTGGCGCGCATCGCCAGGCGGGACAGCTTGATCGCGGCGGGCATTCGGGTGGGCTCCACCGTCCCGGCGGTGTTCAGTTCCATGGGAAAGGTGATCCTGGCCTTCATGAGCGAGGAGGAGCTTGCCCGTACCATCACCGCCGAGTCATTCGCTGGCCGCTGGGGGCCGCATGCCGTGCGGACCATGGACGAGCTCTCCGGGCAGCTGGAGGCGGCTCGCTCCGACGGGTACCTGATCCAGCAGGAAGAGGCAATTCCCGGCCTGAGCTCGATAGCCGCACCGATTCGGCAGGTCGACGGCACGGTGGTCGCATCGATCAACGTGGCCGTCCCCAGCGCGGATTACCCCAGGAAGCAGCTGGTGCAGCGGCTCTTGGACCCCGTGTTGGCGGCCGCAGGCGAGATCACGCGGCGCATGGGCGGCACCTCCCCCACCTACTGATTGGGGTGCGGCCGGCTTAGAAGTCGCCCGCTTCCCGGCGCAGCCGCGCCAGTATCGCGATCAGCTCGGCCATGTCCCCTTGCCCCAGCCCGGGGTGGGCGAAGACTTCGGTGTTCAGAGCCTCGGTGGCCTTGAGGGCCAGGATGCGCCCGGCTTCGGTGATCTCCACGATGGTCGCGCGCCTGTCCGAGGGATGGGGCGTGCGCTTTACGAGCTCGGCGGCTTCGAGGCGGTCTACGGCGTTGGTGACGCTGGTCTGGTGCACTTGCAGCCGCGAGCCGATCACGCCCATGGGAAGCGCTCCACGCCTGGAAAAGTAGAGGAGCATCATCGTCTCGTAGCGGGCGAAGGTGATTCCGAGCGGCCTCAGGACCGCCTCGACCCTTGCCATATAGATCTGCTGGGCGCGCATCACCGAGGTGACGGCGGCCATTCCGTGGGAGCCGTCCTCCCAGCCGTGCGCCTCCCACTGGCGGCGCGCCTCGTCTATGGGGTCATAAGGCAAGCCGGTTCGCTGCTCATCGGGCATGCCACAATTCTAACGCATCGGCGCCTATCCATTGACATAAAATAGTTGGATGTCCTAATATTGGATATGTAAAAGTTTGGCCCGGCTGGGGAGCCGAGGCCGCTGGGGGCCGCGGCGCCGACCATGACGGCGGCAACCGCGGAGATCTGGAGCATTCGTGAGCAAGCAGGGCCTTTACAAGCCGAAGAATCCGGTGAGGGTTGTCACCGCCTCGAGCCTCTTCGACGGCCACGACGCATCCATCAACATCATGCGTCGGATCATGCAATCCCAGGGTGCGGAAGTAGTCCACCTCGGGCACAACCGTTCGGTGAAGGACGTTGTCGACGCGGCGGTCGAGGAGGACGTCCAGTGCGTGGCGGTCTCCTCCTACCAGGGCGGTCACGTCGAGTATTTCGAGTACCTGGTCGACCTGCTGGCGGCGGCCGGCCGCGGCAATATCAAAGTGGTCGGCGGAGGCGGTGGAGTGATCGTCCCCGAGGAGGTCGCCAGGCTGCGCGAGCACGGAGTGCACATCTTCTCGCCGGAAGACGGCCAGCGCCTGGGGCTCGCAGGAATGATCAACTCGGTTATCCGTGACGCTGATTTCGACTTGGCGGACAAGGGCATGCCTGCGCTTGGAGACGTACTGGCCGGGGAACGTCCAGCAGTGGCCAGGGCCATGACGTGCGCCGAGGAGGGCCGCCTCGAAGGCGAGCTGGCGACGGGCATTCACGAGGCCGCAAAGCGGTCGTCAGCTCCCGTCCTGGGCATCACCGGCACCGGTGGATCGGGTAAGTCCTCCCTCACCGATGAGCTTCTGCGCCGCTTCCGGGTTGACCAGAAGGACACCTTGCGCATCGCCGTGATCGCCTGCGATCCCAGCCGGCGCCGTGGGGGAGGGGCGCTGCTCGGTGACAGGATCCGTATGAACTCCCTGGACGGAGAACGGATCTTCTTCCGCTCTTTGGCCACCCGCGGCCATCACGAGCTGCCCGACGCGCTGACTGACCTGATAGCGGTGGCCAAGGCCGCCGGCAACGACCTGGTGATAGTCGAGACGCCGGGGATTGGGCAAGGGGATGCGGGGATTCTGCGCTTCGTGGACACCTCCCTCTATGTGATGACCCCTGAATACGGCGCCGCCAGCCAGCTCGAGAAGATCGACATGCTCGACTTTGCGGACGCGGTGGCCATAAACAAGTTCGAGCGCCGTGGCGCTATGGACGCGCTGCGCGCCGTCTCGCGCCAGATGGTCCGAAATCGCGAAGCCTTCAGCTCCAGCCCCGATGAGATGCCGGTCTTCGGCACCTCGGCGGCTTCCTTCAATGATGACGGGGTCACCGCGTTGTACCAGCACCTCGCGCGCGTTCTGTCGGAGCGGGGCCTTTCCTT
Source organism: Actinomycetes bacterium (assembly GCA_021795585.1). Classification (GTDB taxonomy): domain Bacteria; phylum Actinomycetota; class Acidimicrobiia; order Acidimicrobiales; family Acidimicrobiaceae; genus Acidithrix. The sequence goes on from JAJYPE010000209.1 coordinate 3,432, forward strand.
GGCTACCGGGTCGCTGGAACATGTATCGGTGCGCCATTCCAGCCATAGCGCCCAAATCGTTCCTCCTGCCAGGGTGCGCTACCTCTCGGAGATCTCCGAGACGGTCCGCAGGTACCACGCCGAGACCGAGCGCATCGCGGAGGCGGCCTCGCGGCTGCAGCACCTGGATTTTGCCAGATCCGAGCTGGAGGCAGCCGATCAGGACACCGGCGCGTTGGCCGAGCTGGTCGTAAAGGCGGCCGCGGACGTGCCCGCAGATCTGATCGAGGAAATAGCCACGTGGCCGGAGGTCGTCGCCGCCTACTCGGGCGACCAGGCATCCTTCGAGGTGAGGGGCCGCAAGGTGCACGCGCAGTTGACGCGCGAGTCCCAGTCGGGCAGCCTTATACGGCGCGTCTCGCTTCCCAAGCTCCGGGACCATGGCGAGCTGG
>JAJYPE010000024.1 GCA_021795585.1 Actinomycetes bacterium
AGATAGTTCTACGCCTGATCATCCAGACCGGAAGGCCGCTGGGCGCGCTGGTGTAGGGCGACACATTCAATGCCCATGAACTCCAACTGAAGCGCTGCTGAGCGTGATGACGCTCCGGGACGGCGTTGGTGGTTGCGTTGTCGTTGGTGGTGGTGGCAGCCTGGGGTGTCCGAGAAATGGCAAGGACCCCCTCGCTCCTCGCTAAGTATGAGCGCGAAGGGGTCCTCCGAGATGTCCGGAGACACCGATGCTCATCGTAGTGAACGATCCCACCCTTGTCGAGCGCGAGTTGCGCGCGGGACGGCTCGCCTGTCCCCGATGCGAGGGTGAACTTCGTCCCTGGGGTCACGCCCGGCGCCGCGTGCTGAGAACCACGGCCGGGGAGATCGGACTCCGGCCAAGGAGGGCGCGCTGTGGGAGATGTTCGGCGACCTCGGTGCTGCTGAGCGATCTGTGCCTCTCCCGCCGGGTCGACGAAGTGGCGGTCATCGGACGGGCGCTTCTGGAAAAAGCCGCCGGGGCCGGACACCGTGGAATCGCCCTCCGGCTGGGCCGGCCCCAGGAGACCGTGCGCGGCTGGCTGCGCAGATTCTCCTCACGGACAGCTCTTATCCAAGCGCACTTCCGCCACTGGGCCCTGGCTCTCGATCCGCGCTTGGAGACGGTCACCCCCCAGGGTTCCCCCCTCGCCGAGGCGCTCGAGGCGATGGGGCTGGCGGCCCGGGCCGCCAGCCTCCTCCTCGGACCCCGGGCGGCCTGGTCCTGGGTGAGCGCGATGACCGGAGGCGCCCTGCTCGCCAACACCAGCTCACCCTTGCCGGCCCCGCGCTGAGCGGCCATCCTGGTTTCTCGCACCACTCGGTGCCCAGAAAACAGGAGAACGGCGTGAGAGATCACCCAGAAGAACAGAGCCGAGCCCGAGCCGAGGACATTGCGCTCTTTCGCTATGCCCTCGTGCGCGAGCCGGCCGACGACAAGCTGTCCAAGGCCGAACGCGGCGCCTTGGTGCGGAGCCTGGCCGCCTCCACCCACCGGGGACCCGACGGCGACCCCGTCAGTGTCTCCCGTCCCACCATCGACCGCTGGATCCGCGCCTATCGCGCCGGGGGCTTTTCGGCCCTGTCGCCCAGGCCACGACGCATCGAGGCCCGCACGCCGGCCGGGCTGTTGGCGCTGGCCTGTGACCTGCGCCGCGAGGATCCGGCCCGCAGCGCCGCCCACATCGCTCAGATGCTGGCCGAGAGCCAGGGCCACTCACCGCATCCCCGCACCCTGCAGCGGCATTTCGCCGCCCTCGGGTTGACCCGGGCGGCCCTGAGCGGACCCAGCGTCGCCTTCGGGCGCTTCGAGGCCACCCATCGAAACGAACTCTGGGTCGGCGACGCGCTGCACGGACCGGTGGTGGGAGCCAAGAAGGCCATCCTGTTCTGCTTTGTTGATGACCACTCGCGCCTGGTCACCGGCCACCGCTGGACCTGGGCCGAGGACACCCTCTCCGCCGAGAGCGCACTGCGCCGGGGGATCCTCTCGCGCGGGCTGCCGGCGACGGTGTATCTCGACAACGGCAGCTCCTTCGTCTCCAAGCAGCTGTTACGCGCACTGGCGGTGCTGGGGGTTCGCCTGGTGCACTCCCGGCCGGGCCGGCCCCAGGGCCGGGGAAAGATCGAGCGCTTCTTCCGCACCGTGCGCGAGCAGTTCCTCGTCGAAGCCGCCCACTCGGAGATTCCCACCCTGGAGGCGCTCGAGGCGCGCTTTGTGGCCTGGGTGGAGCGGGTCTATCACCCCCGGGTGCATTCAGAGACCGGCCAGACGCCACTTCAGCGCTTCAGTGCGCTCCCCGCGCCCCGGATCCCCCCGATGGCGCTCGTGCGCGAGGCGTTCTTGTTCCAAGAAACCAGGACGGTCACCAAGCTGGCGACGGTGTCGCTGTTTGGGAATCACTACGAGGTCGACCAGGCACTGATTGGACGGCGCATCGATCTAGTCTTTGACCCCTTTGACCTCGAGCGCATCACCGTGCGCTACAACGGCACCGACTTCGGTCTGGCGGTCCCCCACAAGATCGGCCGTCACGTGCACCCGATGGCCAAGGCCGCTGTCGAGCCGGCACCCCCGACCGGCATCGACTACCTCGGGCTCATCGAGGCCCGCCACCGCGGCGCCCTGGGCGAACCCATCGGCTACTCGCGCTTGGATGACCAGGCGTCAACCCCCAAGGACGGAGAGCTCCAATGAGCATCGAACAGATACGTAGCCACTTCGGCTTCTCCAGGATGCCCTTCGGGAAGGACCTGGCCCCCTCCATGCTGCACCGCCACCGCTCCCACCAGGAGGCGCTGGCGCGGATCTCGTTCTTGGTCCAGGAACAGGCGATCGGAGTGCTGACCGGCGAGGTGGGCTCGGGAAAGACCGTCGCGGCGCGTGCGGCGATGTCCGAACTCGAGCCCAGCCGCCACAGCATCATCTACCTGGCCAACCCGGCCATGGGCGCCCGGGGGATCTATGCCGAGATCGTGGCGCGCCTCGGGGGCGAACCACGCTTTTTCAAGTCCGCCCTCATCACCCAGGCAGGAGATCTGCTGGCCAAAGAAGCCACCGAGCGGGGGCGCCAGGTGGTGGTGATCGTCGACGAGAGCCATCTGCTGGATGCGGGCCAGCTCGAGGAACTGCGGCTGCTCACCAACTCCGAGATGGACAGCGCCTCGCCCTTTGCCCTGCTTCTCCTGGGCCAGCCGAGCCTGCGGGCCCGGCTGCGCCTGGGCACCTTCGCCGCGCTCGACCAGCGGGTGACCCTGCGCTACGCGCTTGGCCCCATGAGCGGCGAGGAGACCTCCTCCTACGTGAGCCATCACCTCGCGCTCTGTGGGCGCGCGGACACGCTCTTTTCCGACGACGCCCTATCCAGCATCCATCAGGCCGGCAGGGGTCTTCCCCGAGCGGTGAACAATCTCGCCCGTCAAGCCTTGGTCGCTGCCTATGCCAGTCGCGCTGCGATCGTGGACGAGAAGGCCGCCCGCCAGGCCATCACCGAGATGGACGCCGAGTGAGCGTGGAGAACAAGAAACGAGGACCTCCATCGTCACCGTGTGCGTCGTCGGGCGACAACGTGAGCATGGAACGTCATCAGCGAAGATGTCTGCGCCGTCATCATTTTGTCTGGCTGACAACAACAGCCGTGTGCAGGAACTCCTCCCTCTCGAAGCCCAACTCCAAAGGGCGCTGAATTCGGCCGCAACAAGCGCCCGCTCCTTCACTGAAGAGCTGCTCATTGTATCGGAGGCGCTACCGAGAGAGCATGCCAACGCATTGATCAGCTATTTAGGAGAAAGGTACCTTCCCGCATCGGGGGCGCTGATCAACACTGGTGCGCCAGCCGCCGCAGGTGAGGCGCACCCAGGGGCGACGAGAACGCTCCCGGAACTCTTTGCGCTGTTGTCCCATGCCACTATGAGCTACGCCGCGCTGCTCGAAGCGGCGCTTCGCCTCTTCGATCTACCTCTGCGCGAAGTCGCGTGGAAACACCAGACCGACTATTCGGCACTGCTATACCCAGTAGCTGACCTCCTCGCCCCGGCGGTGGCTGCGGAATTGGCCAACAACAGGTGGGAATGCCACTGCGAGTGCCCGATGTGCAGCATCGGCCTATGCGGATGCATTGCGGTCGGGCAAATGGAAGCAGTAGCGGCGCTGCTACGCCCCGATCAGGAACTTGATTCCGGCCCCGGGTTCTTGATCCAACAGCCCAGGAGAGGAAGCCAACTCACCGAACTCCACGTCGCCGCTGGTGACATGCTCCTGTCGATAGACGGCGAATCGGTCAATGACGTCGCGCAGATCCAAACAGCGATCCGTAAACATGACATCGGTCAAACCATGCAGCTGGTCCTGATACACAACGGCGCACAGCGCGAACTTACCGTCACCCATGTGCACGACTACCAGAGCTAGAGGCACCTGAGGCACTTGTCTGCGCCATCCGCCTCTCGCTCGACTACCCCCCTGAAGTACCAACCATCGCGCGTCCTGTCATGAAGGAGGGTGACACATCGGGCCGACTCACCCGCCTCTGACCCCAGTTCGTTCACGTACTCGGAATGCGCCGCACTGGGTTTGCTTAAGACCCGCGCCATGTCATTCAGACGAAATGCCACCGCTCAGGATGTCCGGCATAGAAAGCCTTATCGAACTGGGTGGGAGTCTGGTCCTCGAGGCAGCCATCATGGCCCGTTGTGCCGGCGATACAACGTCGGGACGCCCGAGCCAGTCGCAGCACGGGTAAGCCTCAGCGCGTGAACCTAGAGTTATGGCCACAGTCGTACGAATGGCCGACGTCACCTGCCACGGTCAGCCGTTAGCCGTAGCGGATCGACGTAAGCCGCGACACTGTGTAGCCGTGGCAAAGAAGAGCCTCGCGGCGAGAGCACCGGAACCGGCAGGCAATCCAGGTCGAGGATCGGTCAGAATAGAAAGCTCCGGGGTGGCTCAAAATTGGACCGTCGGAAACGGCTCACTATTGGACCGGCGTTGACAGGGTCAGCGCGTCGACCGTGGAATACACCCGAGCACATCGGCCTGGCCACTACCGGGCGGGGCTGGTGCGGCTGAGGCGCTCGGACCTCACGCGCGGCCCGGGCCGAGGTATGTCCGACACCCGTTAAGCCCTCGGGCCGGGCCCCGGATCGTACAGCGGAAGCTCCTGCAGCTCCGCATGCAAGTCGGGCCACGCCCGCACGACGCGGCATTCGGCCATCAGGCGCGGCGACGGATATCACGACGGCTCCGAACACGCGTCGCTGGTCCAGCTCGGCGAATACTTCGGCAACCTCGCACAGGGGGTGGCCCCGATACGCCACCGCCAAAAAACACCCGCGCAGAACAATGAATCACCTGTCAGAACCCGCCGTTCGCGTGATTCGAGAACCAGCTCATCACGAAGGTCTGAATCTGCGCTGCTGAAGGAAGATCCAATCCTTGCGGGGGAAGCGCAAGACGATGAGCACGTTCGGCCCCTAAGTCGGGCTGGGCATCTCTCCTGCACGATGGGAAAGCAAGGTTTTTACGTGGCAAAGCGGGATCGAAGGAGACCCGGATGCACCGCGCTTTCCGCCGGCCGCTTCTGCGACCGCGGCATGCCGCGGTAACCGGGGGAACGCACGGTTCGGCTGGGTCAGCGGTTCTGCCACTTGGCGGGGCGCTTCTCCAAGAACGCCGCCATTCCCTCCTGGGCATCGTGAGTTTGCGAGGCACCGGCCATCGCTTCCACTGCAACCGAGTAGGCGTCCCGCAGGGTGAGATCCATCTGCCGGTAGAGGACCGTCTTGCCCATCGCTTTGGAGTAGGCCGACCCTCTGGTGGCCCGGGCCAACAGGTCGTCGGTGGCCGCATCGAGTTCATCCGGCTCCACCACGTAGTTGACCAGCCCCCATTCGAGCGCCTTTGCAGCCGGAATCACGTCGCCAGTAAGCGCCATCTCCGCCGCCCGCTTTCTCCCGATTGCGCGGGAGATGGCCACCATCGGCGTGTGGCAGAACCAGCCGCCCTTCCCGCCGGGAGCGGCAAAGCCGGCCGTGCTGGCGGCGACGGCCAGGTCGCAGCTGGAGACCAGCTGGGCTCCCGCAGCGGTAGCCAGGGCGTGCACCTTGGCAACCACCGGTTGGGGGAGCTCCGCGATCATAGTCATGAGGTCGGTGCAGGTGGCGAGCAACTTGCGCATGTAGGCGAGATCCTGCCCGGCCATGTCGGCAAAGTCGTGCCCGGCGGAGAAGACCGGGCCATTGGCAGCCAGCACCACGCCGGTGGCCTCCGACTCACCCACGGCTCGTAGCGCGGCGATCAGCTCGCCCATCAGCGTGAGCGACAGTGCGTTGCGCTTCTCCGGCCGGTTGAGGGTGACTGTCGCCTTTGGACCGTCGAACTCTATGTCGACGAAATTCAGCTTGTCCATGGCTAACCTCCAGCTGTTCGCGAGCCGCCATTAACGGTAACCGAGTCGCCAGCCTAGGGCAAGGGAGGGATCGGCGCTGGCCAGTGGCCGCTGCCGCGCCCTATTTGGCTCGCTGCGGCGGCTTTCACCCATGTGGAGGAACTCGGGCGTTTCTGCGGCGGCAACGCGGCTCGCATTGCACGGCCCGCTACGGCGCTACCTGGCGCTCTATGGGTATCCCCCACCGAGGCCGCTTCGGGAAAGGTTGTCCGCACTTGCCACAACCGATACGGCAACCGCCAGGCCAACCACTCCCTATGGCGAATCATCACGGTGCGCCTCACCTGCGATCCCGCTACTAAGGCCTACGCCGCCCGCCGGCGGGCCGAAGCCAAGTCCGACCGGGAAATAACGCGCTGCCTGAAGTGCAATGTGACACGAGAGGTCTTCGGCCACCTTGTACGTCCCGGATATCGCCCGACTCTGCCGTCGCGGTCGGGAAGGAACCGATCTCTCGGCTCCGCGCGAGCCAGCTGGCAGCATTCACGCCGCCGCCGTAAGCGCAGTGTTTGCCTGGTTGGCAGGCCTTTCCATGATCGAGTGCCGCGCCGATAAACAACGAGCGAGTTTGAACCCGCCTGGATGACACCAATGGGAGCGCTCGCGGTGGCCAACTTCTGGAGCAACCCACCAGTCGAGGTGGCGCATGGAGCTCGGCGGCTCGGCGTCAACATCTCAGCCGCCGCTCGCAAGGGAGTCGCGGATGCCGTATGCGCTGCGTTGGAACGAGCGGACTGAGAGGCGCACCTGAGGCAGCCGGAACCCTCGATACATTCAGGACCGCAGTCGAGAAATGGGGTGAAACATGAAACGCGGCGAACTGTGGTTCGCAGAGGTCGGTTCAAAGATGCGGCCAGTCCTTCTACCGACCCGGTCCGAAGTGCTCGATGCTCGGAGCCAGGTAACGGTAGCCGGGATCACCACTTCCATCCGGGGTCTCACCGCGGAGGTCGACATCGACAACCTCCAAGCCGGACCTGGCCAACCATCGCTCATCAATTGCGGCGGTCTTCGCACCGTTGCCCAGGCATCGCTTGCCTGTCCCGTCGGACAAGTAGGTAACGACGTCATGCGAAAGTTGTGCTCAGCGGCAAGGTACGCGCTCGGCTGCTGACAGCCAGTAGCTCCAATTTGGATGACTTCCCCCTTGCCTCGGCCCCGAATAGGTGTCGCACGATCCCGGTGATCCCTTCGAGGTCGGTCGCGCCATCGACAGGAGCCACCTTGTCGCCGGAATTCCGGCAAGACCGGATGGGGGCTGCGTGCGCATGAATGACCGTTGGACGCTACGCACAAATGCGCTGCCAGCGCTCCGCATTCGGCATGAATCGAGGCCTGGCCGTGCACAGAACCGCTGATTATCGGTCATATACCGCAAGCGACGAAAGTGCTGATCGTCGGACCACCCCAACCAGGAGTCCCTCGGCTTGAACGCCAGCGCCGCCGCGCTGAAGCCGACGAGTGCTGCCTTGCCGAGTCGAGCGCGACTAGCGCATCGACTCGCCCACCAGAGCACTCCCCGGCCAGTGGTGCTCGGCCACCTCTGCGCCAAAACGGACCCGCTCGCCGGCCATGATCGGACGGACACGAATCGCGGCCAACTCGGCGTCGGGCATCCCCGAGCTTGTAGTGGACGCACACGCAGCAGCGCCAGTCCCTGCCCATGTCAGAACCCATGAGCAACCGACATTGAGGTCGCGCTACTACCTTCGTGAAAGAAGCCACGACAACGGCATTCGTGAGAGAAGCCACGTCAGCGGCCCTCGTGAGAGAAGCCACGACAGCGGCCCTATCGACCACAGAGGAGGCGCCATGAAAGCGCTCGTATACCACGGCCCAGGCAAGAAGTCATGGGAGGAAGTCCCCAAGCCGACGATCCAGCAGACGACCGACGCGATCGTCCGCGTCGACGCCGCCACGATCTGCGGCACCGACCTCCACATCTTGAAGGGCGACGTCCCCGAGACGACCGATGGCACGATCCTCGGCCACGAGGCGGTCGGGACGGTGGAGGAGGTCGGCCCAGGGGTGAAGAACGTGAAGGCTGGGGATCGCGTCCTCGTCTCGTGCATCACCGCCTGCGGCTCCTGTCGTTACTGCCGTGAGGGCCACTATGGCCAGTGCATCGGCGGGGGCGGATGGATCCTCGGCCACAACATCAACGGCACCCAGGCCGAGTACGTTCGCGTTCCCTTTGCCGACACCTCCACGTACCCGGTCCCGTCGGGATCGTCCGACGAGGAGATCCTCATGCTCGCCGACATCCTCCCGACCTCCTATGAGGTCGGCGTGCTGAACGGCGCGGTCCGACCGGGCGACACCGTGGCGATCGTCGGGGCTGGGCCGATCGGGCTCTCGGCGATCATGGGCGCCAAGCTCTACAGCCCGGCTCACATCGTTTCGATCGACCTCGCGGATGCGCGCCTCGACGCGGCGAAGCGGTTCGGTGCGGACGTAGTGGTGAACAACGGGCACGAGGACCCCGTAGCGAGGGTCCGCGAGCTAACTGACGGTCTCGGTGCCGACGTGGCGATTGAGGCGGTCGGCACGCCGGGAACCTTCGAGCTCACCGCAGACCTCGTACGCCCCGGAGGCCACATCGCGAATATCGGAGTCCACGGGGAACCCGCGACGTTCCACCTCGAGCGCTTCTGGACCCTGGACGTGACAGTGACGACCGGGCTCGTCGACACCTACTCGACGCCGACGCTGCTCCGGCTCGTCGCGAGCCGCCAGCTCGACACGACGCAGTTCGTCACGCACCACTTCACGCTCGACGAGTTCGAGGAGGCGTACGACACGTTCGGCCGCGCGGCGGAGACGAAGGCGCTAAAGGTGGTCCTCACGAGATCGTGATCCGTTAGACCTGTACAGCGCTGCCGTCCGGGCCTCACGGCCCGGGCCGCAGTGCGTATGCATCCGAGCGCGAGACCTGGTCGACGAGGGCGCGTCACGGCCCACGAGGAGTAGTTCTGCCCGGTACCCGAGCCGCTCGGGGCTCCTCTCGTACGGCGCGGGCCCAAACTGCTCGGAGAACTGAACCTCGAGCAGTTCGTTGAGAACTATCTCCACAACGCGTCTGATCAAGTCGTCACCGGAGACGTCTATGCCGGCAATTGGGTAGTCTTGGCTTTAGCGGCCAGGCATCCCTCCTTGGAGGATCTGGGTATGTGGTCAACTCCCTAGATACCGTGGCCGCCGCTCACGCGGCGGCGGAATCTGCACAAGATTCGGGACACAACTCCGCGAAGCGGCTGGCGCGCCATCCCGAGGGGTCGTCCTATCGATCCACGGATAGCGGGCAGCTGCCTTGGGCCAACCTGTTGTAACGGCCTGTCCGAAAGCACCGCCCTCAAGGCGCGACAGGAAAGGAACAGCCGCGAAGACTGCCGCCCACCCGAGTCCCTCGAGCACGTGGTAGCCGCTCGCGTCAAACGACGCCACGATGAGTCTTGCGGAGATGAACAGGAAGGTTCCCGTGCAAATCGACGCCATGACCCTGACCATCAAGCTCCAGAACCGTTCCTGATTGCCTTCCCGATGCTCTGTCTCACCGAAGGTCGTCGTCCGCTCTCGCCGAGCGTCAGGTCCGTGCAGCCTGCGGTTTTGAAACACGCCGACCAAGATCCCGAACGTGAGGCCGATGATGGCGGTGGCGATGATGTGTGGTACGCCGACGAGTGCTAGCAGCACCCCGAACAAGATGGCGATAGCCGCCGACACGAGCATCCATGATTTCATCGGCCACTCCTTTGATGAGTTTCCCTTCCCATGTTCATACATCCCCTGACTGCCGGCGTGCGTCGCGGACTCCCGCCGGAATCCAAGGGCCACTGGAGCCCCCGGATTCCGAAAGCGGCCACTGGACCGACGCTCAGCGACGAGACCGCCGGTGCGAAGTGACGGAGCTTGCTGCTGGGCCGGTGGTGATTTCGCGTTGGCAGGCCAGATTCACCACCGGCCACTTGAAGGCAGCCCAAAAAGTGCGTGAGGCCCGTTCGGCCGATTTCGGTTGGCGGCACTAACGGAGCCGGCTTCGGATTCCTCAGTGCCCATCGCAACATAGCCGAAAGATTTCTCTGTACTTTGGACGCCAGAACGGGCATTGCAAATGGGAAAGCCACTAGCAGTGCAATCCTGGCCAGCCATAGAAGCGACTCGCCTCTACCGGCTTGTAGCGCCGCAACCGCCAATCGGGCCGCCAAATATAGGAACGTGCCAGCGCACAGGGCGCGCAATCCGTCGAGTGCGATGTCCACGAAAAGTTGGCTCCCTGAATCCTTCGAACTGCTATTTCCCGAAGATCCATCCGGATCGTGCGCGGTAGCGGAGCCGCGGTTTCCCAGGTGTCGCGGGATGATGGCTCCGATTGTAAACACACCGGCCACAATCAACTCACCAGCGACGTTATGCACATGGGCGAGCGCTAACGCGGTGCCAACGAGCATCGCAACCACCGCAGATACCAAGGTAGCTACCTTCGAAGAATGCTGCATTGCGGACCCTCCCTCCTCCAGCAGCAACTCATGAATACCTGCACTCAGCTAGTTGTTCAGCCACGCCGTGATGTAACTGTAGTACACCTTCACCGCGCATGACAGAGTGTAGGCAAAGTACGGAACTACGAACTCAGTCGCGGTACCTTCGACCACATTGGTGTCCACCACTGTTCCAATAATTGCCACTGTGATCGCAGCTGCACAATCTTGCACGGAATACTTAACGCCATTCCAAATGGTCTTGATAGTCAGGGTCCCGTTCGACGTGGTCACGCTGTTCTGAATCGAGTACTCATACTCGAAATACTCAACCGTGCCGCAGGTGCTTCCGGACTGACAAATGAGCTGCGGCTTGATTGGATGATAGGACCCGCCATGCAAGCCTGACGTTACGCCGAAAAACCCGAAGGATACTCGCGGCCGAGTGGTAGCCGCCGATACTGGACCTGCCGCTAGGAATATAGACCCGGGCACAAGAAGCAGGGCAATAATAGAAGCGCGTTTCTCCTGTAGCGGGCGCGTTTACTGATTGTTCTAACTGGGTTTCTCTTTCACATTTCAGCGACCCACGCTTTCCTGATATTCGGCTTCTTTGCACTGTGATAGTACGTGACATTTCTGCCGAATCGTTGACGACTGTAGCAGTTGGTCGGGTCCGCATGGATTGAAAACGAAACGCCGGGTCTAATTACAACTCGAAACCATGCGCGAGCTGTAAGAGGCGTTTGCAGAGTTTTTCACGGCGTGCGGAATCACCCGCGGGTTTTCCCCTTCCCGCCTCAGAAGGTAGCGAGGTCGAACTCGAGTTCCCGGGGTCTGGGTCTGCTTCAGCCTGGATCCGGCGAGTTGCTTGGTCGATCTCTTGTTCGGCCTGGGCTAGGACTCCGCCCATAACGTCGGCCATAAAGGCCTTGCTCTCGCTGTCTGTATCGGGCTCGACGCCGTCCAGGGCGCGGCGAACCACGGCCGCCTTGTGGGCCACAAGGTTCATCATGGTCTCGTCAACAGTGCCCCCAGATAGAGGTAGTAGGGCTGGACCGGGTTGGTCTGCCCGCGGCGGGCCAGGCGGTCTCCGGCTTGGGATTGCGCAGGTGGAGTCCACTCCGGCTCGAGGACGGCCAGGTCGGCGGCCGCAGTGAGCGTTACACCGGTTCCGCCGGCAGGAATGGAGACGATTATCAGGCGCCGAGAAGGCTCACGCTGGAAGCGGGCGATGGTCTCTGTGCGCTGGCGGGAGCAGTGCTCGCCTTCGATCGAGAAGCAATCACCGCACTCTAGAGTTCGGACACTTGGGGGCAGTGCACCGCCCGCGGACCCACACAACCGTCCTTCTCCGCCCCTATGTGCTCCCTGTTGACCGCAGAACATTATTTCCGTAATGCCGCATAACCGCTTACAACTCACATAGGACCAGGCGAGACACACTCGTTCGTGGCGGTGCAGAAGCGAGGGCTGATCGCGATTCCCGTGGAGCTTCGTGCCAGGTACCACCTGGACGAGGCGGGCGCGCAGGTGGAATTCGTCGAGCGGGACGATGAGATCGTACTGCGCACACACGTTGCCGTCCCTGCGGATCAGGCGTGGCTCTGGGGCCATACATGGCGCGAGATGGAGCGCGAGGCCAACGACGACATTGCCGCCGGACGGGTCGAGTCCTTCAACGGCACCGAGGAGCCGCTCGCCGAACTTGACCGGTGAGGTTCGAGCGAACCGACTCGTTCAAGGCCGACTGCCGGGCGCCTAAGTCCGAGAGAGCGGGAGCTCTTCAAAGAGGCGGTGCGGCTCTTTGGCGATGGATGCGACACGGTCGCAGACACCAGGGGTCTCCCGGGGCGTGGCCGTATTCGCTGCTCGTGAAAGCCATAGCGGGCGCTCGCGCCGTTTTCGAGATGACCTGGATTTTCGCCGTCCCGGATGGGCGGGTGACCTGGGAATGGTGCACGGTGGAGGCCGAGGGGCACAGGCATCCATCGGTCCGCTGGCGACGGATCGGCGACCACGCAAGTTTTGGGGATCCGTAGGCCGTTCCTGGCGGTCTAGAAACTGGGCCCAGGTACGCCACCATGCCGCCGATGGCTTCGGCAATTTCTGCGGTCGAAGCTTCCAGTCGTCGCCGAAGTTTGTGAGCGGCGCCGTTCGCTATCGACAACCTCCCGAACTACTCTGCCGCGCATGTCGGTTGAATACTTGCTTTTTCTTGCCGGTGACCAATCCTTAAAGAGAACCGGTCTCCGGCGAAGCCGGGGCGGTTCATAGTACGATTCCAGCCAGCGCTTCGGTGTGCAGGGCTGAAGCTATGCGAGGGGTGAAGATACTGTGGCTGCTACCTACGAGGATGCAAACCTGGTTATACAGTTGGTTCGCTGGAGCACCGAAATGGGACTTGACGATGCGATGAAGGAGATCTTCTCGGATGGATTCGATGCGTCTGACGGTGCATCTGACAGTCCAGCGGTCCGGAAGATCTTGACCTTTGGAGAGACGGTCGGCAGTCTCGTTAAGCACGGGGTCCTTGACTGGGATCTTCTGAGCGATCTTTTCTGGATCGATGGTATGTGGAATCGAGTAGCAGCACATGCAGAGTTTGCTCGAAACCGGCTTGGCGAACCTCGTATCTATGAACACTTTGAAGCGTTAGCGGCACGGAACTCCGACTAGCTCTTCAAGAGCAGCAGTCGATTACGTGCTCGCAGCGGTGAGATCAACGTTGTTCGATCTGGGCGGATCAGCCAAGCTGGCGTGTGCAGTAGCTGCCGCGGTGGAGCCTCACACTGCGGATCCGTCGAGTGAAGGATTGCCCTTCATGGTTCAAAGGAAGCGGGCCCTGCGCCTTTGCTGTAGCTTCCCTTCTGAACTTTCTCTCTGCCGACACGCCCCAGTCTGAAAGTGGAGGCGTGCAGTTGGGTGCCATTCGAAAGGAACTAGATTCGTCGAGGCTGGCGATGAAGAACGTCTTCGCGAATCGCTCGATGCGTCGGCTCTTCATCGCGTTCTCCGGGTCACTGATCGGCGATGGCGTCTTTGCACTAAGCGCGGTCGTATTTGCGTACAGAAGCGGCGGAGCTTCCGCGGTGGGAGTTCTCGCTGTGGTGCGCTACGTAGTGATTTCTTTGGTGTCTCCTTTCTCGTCGACGTTCGCAGACCAGTACAACCGCAAGAATGTTATGCTCGTCTCCGACCTGGTGCGCTTGACACTCGTGGCGGCGGCCGCCGCCATCGTAGCGCTGCAAGGGTCGAGGTGGATCGTCTATCTCATTGTCGTGCTTGTCGGAGTAGCAGGCAGCGCCTTTCGGCCGGCGCAGGGGTCGATAATCCCCCTCCTGGCTCGTCGCACAGACGAGATTGCCGGAGCTAACGTCGTCTCGAGCACGGTGGAGAGCGTTGGCTTCTTCGCAGGACCAGCGCTTGCAGGTTTTCTGTTGGCATTCGCAAACATCCCAGTTGCGTTCGCCTTCGATGCTCTCACCTTCGTCTGGTCGATGGGCTTCGTGGCATCGATTCAAATTCCCCGCCCCGAGGAGCGGTCATCGGAGCTCGCGGCAACCTTTGACAACGGTTCCGAAGCGGCTGCGATGAGGTCGCAGAGTTTTCTCGCCAGAGCTGTACAGGGGTTTCGCCTGATCGGGGGGGATGCCAGCGTGCGCACGCTGGTGATCTTGTACATATTGCAGTGTCTCGTGGCTGGAGCGTCAGCGGTCTTCACTGTTGCAATTGCTCTGCGGCTGCTCCATATCGGTAGCTCCGGGCTTGGTCTAATGGAGTCACTCTTGGGAATCGGTGGATTGCTCGGTGGTTTCCTTGCCCTCATGCTCGTTGAACGAGCCCACCTGGCGATGGACTTTGCGCTCGGTGTAATGGTCTGGGCTGCGCCATTGGTGTTGATTGCCGCATTTCCATACCTTGGCACCGTGCTCTTGTCGATGTGGTTGATCGGACTCGCTAACTCGATCGTTGATGTCAACGCAATAACGATTCTTCAGAACATCGTGCCGAACGAGCGGTTGGGGCGTGTGTTGGGCGCACTCGAAGCGGGACAGATAGGCGGTATGGCCATCGGCGCTCTCCTCATGACGGTTCTCCTCCACTGGGTTGGACTCCGCTTTGGACTCGCTCTGATCGGGGGGATCGTTACTGTCTCCGTCATACCGGGCCTGCCGTCGATGCGAAAAATCGACAGGACGGCCTTCGAAAATGGTGTCACAAAGCGCTCAAGCGCAACAGAAGGACCTCGCCACCTCCATCACCTGCGATGGCGCCATACTCACTGACCCTGGTATGAGTGGTGCTCAGAGTTCCGGACGTTTCCCTGGGTCACCTCAGATGTCACCTCCTGAGCAATGGGAAGGAAGTTCGACCTGGCCACGTTCTGAGCGGCCGTAGCTCCCCTTCTACGTAGATAAAGTTTCGAAATGCGATCCCTTATTGTCGTTGCGTTAAACGCACATCCACCGGGAATGATGTGTTATTGTCGCGACCGATGCTGACATAGATCTCTTGGAGGGACGCTTCCACTCGGTCGGAGACCGAAAGAGGGAGGGACATGCACTCTGCGATCCAAGTCATCGGCAACCTGGGCAGCAGTAGGGCGCTCGGTGCGGCCGTTCTTTTCCTGGCCGTCGCAGCTCCCATCTTGTCCGGCAGCGCTGGAATCGTGGCCCGCCCATGGCGCCGCATGACGCTGATCGCGTGTGCGTTGGTGGGAGCTGTAATCGCTTCGCTGGCGAATCTTGGTTTGATCTCGTCGCTGCTGCTTGGGGGCTCGGTCGCAAGGGTGGCTGGCGGCATCGTCTCCGTCATCCTCGTCACCTTGATAGCGGTTGTCATTCCTTTTGCCGTTGCCCGATTGGTGCTAGGACGCCGCGGTTGGGTCGTCTATGGCGGCTTAGCCCTGCTCTTTCTGGACTTGCTCGTAAATGCCTCGCTTTTGGGATGGTCAATCTCCGTGCTATCGGTGCAGAATGCGGTTGCCAGCATTGACGTTGTCGCGGCGGTGGCGCTCCCGGTGGTGTTCGTTCTTCGTCGGAGCCTGCAGCTGGATCGGCTGGTGATCTGGCTAGTGGCAAGCCTGCCGGTGGCCGTCTACTTGATGATTGGCATTTCCGAGGCGGTGGGCGGGGGACGCATTTGATCTGTGGTAAGACCCGGCGAATGCCGACGTACGGTCGAACCATCTGAGTACGAAGGTTGAATGTGACCTCGAAATGGCTCTGCGTGCGCGAGGTGGGTACACGCAACAGCAAACTTCACCTTATTGGGCTCTTCCGCTTTTCTTGCGCGCTCGGAGGGATTCGAACCCCCAACCTTCTGATCCGTAGTCGGGTCAAGGCCGTCTTGGCCGTACGTCTGCGTCCATATGGGCAGCTCAGGTGGGGTGCGCAGTCTTGCCCATCGCCCTTCGATTGCTACTGTACGACCCAGTTCAGTAGCAACTGAGTAGCAGAAAATCCGACGGTTTCGCGAACGTCGCGGTCGATCGACCGGGCGGGGGAAGCCGGTCCGGGGACCCCTCCGGCAGCAACAGTAGCAACTGACACGGAGCCACCAGTAGATCGCAGCAGCGGCGACATCCTGGCCTACGACAATCACCAGCGGATCGAGGATGGCGCTGGCAGACTGGTTGCCGTGACCGACGAGATCCCACACGACGTCGAGATCCACTCGCCATCGTATTGGATCACCCATGTCGAGGAGTTGCGGAGTCGGCTGGCGGTCCCCGGTGCAGCGATCATCCGCTCTGCGGACCCGTCCCTCGCGGCGACCGAGGAGTCGCTCCTCGTCGTCGACCCGTCGTACTGGGCGGACAACGTCGACGCGCTCATCGAGGTGCTCGTCGATCGCAACAGCGATGGCGTGCTTATCCCGAAGGTTCACATGCCGGATCTCACCGGCACCGAGCCCGACGACGACGGTGACGTCGGGGCCGAGTCGCCGGAACCCATCAACACCACGTTCGATGTTCGGTACGAGGCGGCGAAGCGCGACGACACGGCAGCGTCCGACCCACCACCTGCGCGTTTGACGCTGACGGTCGAGGAGGCGGCAGCGACGCTCGGGATCAGTCGGGCCTTTGCCTACGAGGCCGTGCGACGCGGCGAGATCCCTTCCATTCGGATCGGTCGGCGCGTCCTCGTTCCTCGCGCCGCCCTGAACCGGCTC
>JAJYPE010000210.1 GCA_021795585.1 Actinomycetes bacterium
GAGCGCGCCGATCCCGCCATGCGCGAGTCGGGTGGCTACGAAGGCGAGCGTCGCGGCCGTGGCGAGTCCGGCTACCAGGGCCGTGGTGGCAGGGGATTCGCTCCGCGCAACGATGTGGATGGCGGTTATGCCCGTCGATTCCGGGAAGAGCGGCGCTATGGAGAAGGATTCTCCGGTGAGGCCCCCGAGGAGCGTGGCCCCAGGCGCCGGCCGTATGTTCCCGGCTCCGGCTTTGGATCCGAGCGGGGTGGAGGTGGCGGCTACCAGCCGAGATACCCCAAGGCCGGCCGGCGGCGGCCGCAGGAGTCGGAATCGAGACGTGAGCGTGGCCAAGGACGCTCAGAATCCATTGGCGACGTGCAGAGGAAGGGCTGGGGAGCGCTCACCTCGCGCGGAGCCGCTCGCATCCGCCCTCTTCAGGGTGCACACAGACCGAAGGAGGAGGCTGAGGCGAGGCACTCCGGTGCTGAGCCGATCGAGGCCTGGGTTGCTGAGCCCAAGGCGGAGAAGAGTGCAATCGTTTCGCGCGCAAGGCGCCGTGACCGCACCGGCTACTCGGTAGACGCGATTCTCCGCGACGAGGTGCCGCGTGGCTTGTCCGCCTTTCGCACCGAGGCCCTACGCAAGGAGCTGACCGAGGCGATACACGCATACGAGGCCGACCGCTATCGTGACGCCAAACGGCACCTCGATGCGGCCATGCGCTCTGCGCATTCCTCGCCCACCATCACCGAACTGCTCGGGCTGACCCATTACCGGCTCGGTAATTGGAGTGCGGCGATCGGCTACCTCGAGACGGCTTCGGGAACCACCGGGTCGCTCGACCAGGGGCCCGTCATGGCGGACTGCTACCGTGCGCTGGGCCGGCACGACCGGGTCAAGGAAATCTACGATCAGGTTGGTGAGGTTTCCCCATCGGCCGAGGTCATGGCCGAGGCGCGCATCGTCTACGCAGGTTCGCTCTCCGATCAGAAGGACTACGCGGGGGCCATCAAGCTCCTGTCGCGCTTCGAGAAGGTCGACAGGACCAAGCCGCGCCTCATCGACTTGCGCCAGTGGTACATGCTTGGCGACCTGTACGAAAAGGTCGGGGAGATCGAGCATGCGCGGCGGCTGTTCGCGCTGGTGGCCAAGGAGGATCCAAGCCTTTACGATGTCGCCGAGCGCCTCGCCGATCTGCGCTAGGGTCTTATCGTCGATGGCGCTGACTGCGGTCGCGCCATTGCGAGAATCCCCCTAAGGAGCATGCGATGGCAACTGATATCGAAGCCATGTTGGGCACCCAGGCCGACTCGCTGTTGAATCACAAATGCGAAGCCATCCCGAAGGAGAGCCTCCACCACCCCGGGCCGGGCGTGGTGGACGAGATCTTCGCATACTCGGACCGCAATCCGCAGGTGATGCGGTCGCTGCAATCCCTCTATGGACATGGGCGCCTCGCCAACACCGGCTATCTCTCGATACTTCCTGTCGACCAGGGGATCGAGCACTCCGCAGCAGCGAGCTTCGCGAAGAATCCGGCCTATTTCGATCCGCAGGAGATCGTCGAGCTGGCCGTGAACGGGGGGTCCTCGGGAGTGGCGACGACTTTGGGCGGTTTGGGGATCGTCTCGCGCAAGTACGCCCACAAGATTCCGATGATCGTCAAGCTCAACCACAACGAGCTGCTCACCTATCCGGCCAACGCGGACCAAATCATGTTTGGCCAGGTCCGCCAAGCTTGGGACCTCGGTGCTGCTGGAATCGGTGCGACGATTTACTTCGGTTCCGCCGGGGCCACGCGCCAGATCCAGGAGGTTTCGGCTGCCTTCGCCGAGGCACACCGTCTGGGCATGTTCACCATCCTCTGGTGCTACCTTCGCAACTCGGCCTTCAAGACTGCCGAGGCGGATTACCACGTCTCCGCTGATCTCACCGGCCAGGCCAACCACCTTGGCGTCACGATCGAGGCCGACGTAATCAAGCAAAAGCTTCCCGAGAACAACGGTGGTTACATCAAGCTCGGCTTCGGGCGCACCGACCCGCTGGTTTACGAGAAGCTGACCACGGAGCACCCCATCGACCTGGCCCGCTGGCAGGTCATCAACTGCTACTCGGGTCGCATCGGACTGATCAACTCCGGTGGCGAGTCAAAGGGCGCCAACGACATGGCCGATGCCGTCAGGACCGCCGTCGTCAATAAGCGTGCCGGCGGAGCCGGACTCATCGTGGGGCGCAAAGCGTTCCAGCGCCCACGCGACGAAGGCGTGGCGCTCCTCAACGCGGTGCAGGACGTGTACCTCGACGCTGCCGTTGATATCGCCTAGCGGCGCGGGCACCGCAAAAGGCGAGCGGACCAGGTGAGCATTAACCTGGTCCAGGCTCTATTTCTCGTGGGGGCAGCGGTGCTGGCCGGCATCGTCAACTCGATGGCCGGGGGCGGTTCGCTCATATCGTTCCCCGCGCTGCTCGCCATCGGCCTGCCGCCGGTCGTCGCCAACGTAACCAACTCCGTCGCCTCGTGGCCCGGTTATCTGGGTGGCACCGTCGGATATAGGAGCCTGCTTGGCCACCAGCGTTCGCGCATCGTGCGGACGGGCTTCGTGGCCATCTTCGGCTCGTTGGCGGGAACGGCGGTTCTGCTGCTTTCGCCCGCCTCGGTCTTCAAGGCAGTGGTGCCGTTTTTGGTGCTGGGTAGCTGCGCATTGCTTGCATTCCGCGACCATGTCGCTGCGCTCTTCGCGCGCCTGAAGCGCAAGGAGGGGTCCGGGGCGGGGCTGCTGGTGGCGATCGGCCTCTCCGCTGTCTACGGCTCCTACTTCGGGGCGGGTCTCGGGATCATCCTGCTGGCGCTGCTCTCCATTTTCGCCGAGGGCAGCCTCCAGGAGCACAACGCGGTCAAGATCACGTTGTCGCTGATCATTGCGACGGCCGGCGACATCATCTTCATCGCCTTCGCGCACGTGGCCTTCCTCGCCGTTTTGGCCATGGCCGGTGGCTTTCTCGTGGGCGGGCTGGCCGGTGCCAAGGTCGCCCGGCGTATGCCGGCGGGCCTGTTGCGTACTCTGGTGATCACCTATGGGACGGTGATCGGGCTGGTACTCCTCTACCAAAACCTCCGGGCTGGCTGAAGCTCAACCGTCCGCGGGCGCCTCGCCCCGAAAGAGGGCGGGAAGTGGCCGGGGGAAGATTCCCACCGAGGCGGGGTCGACGGCTTCTCCGGTGAGGGCGGCGGTGATTATCTCGTGCGCCGGGATCCTTGGGCACGAAACGCTCACCACGTCAGGGGAAGTAACCTCGGCCTCCGAGCTCGCGGACAGCTCGGCATGCCGAACGTCGACGCCCGTTAGCGAGGCAAGATGTGTTCGGACCGCAGTGAGGGTCCGCAGTGCGCTCGGGCCCACCGGTACGAACACGCGCTGGTTTCCGCCGGAGATGACCAGGTGGGGGGTCTCCGGGGGCTCGGAGGATGCGGCCCAGGCCTTGGGCAGGTCCGCAAGGGCGCCGGCAACGCCGCGGCCCAGGAACAGCATTTGCACAGGCGTAACCATTTCGGCGAGATCCTTGGCCTGGCAGAAGAAGCAGAGCATCTCGCGCCTGCCGCTAGGGACCGTGCTCTCGTTCCCGGTTCCCAGAATGGCGAGTTCGGCCTGCTCGGCGGCTTTCCTCAGCAGGTCCACGGCGGCCGGCTGTACCAAGGCGTATATCCGATGGGCTACCCCGTCAAAGTCGGCGATGCGGGCAATAGGGCCGATACGGTAAGGACGCACCTGGTCGATGACGTCGGTGTCGGCAATCGCCCATAGCAGCGCGCGCTCCTCGCCGATCTCGGCGGTGCCCACATGGGCTGCCGACCCCCGGCCCCCTGGGCCCACCCA
>JAJYPE010000211.1 GCA_021795585.1 Actinomycetes bacterium
CGGGGGCAGGGTGATCAAGAACGTCGCGGGATATGACCTGGCAAAGGTCATGGTGGGCTCGTTGGGGGCTCTGGCTTTCGTCACAGCCGTCTCCTTGCGGCTCTATCCGGCGCCACGCCGCTCGGTGCGCATCCGCATGGCCGTCGACTTGCGCGCCGCCGTCGCCCTGGTGGACGCAGCGAATCATTCCGGCGTGGAGATGGCCACCTGCGAGTGGGGCGGCGGCCAGTTGGAAGTCGGAATCGAGGGCCCGGCGGCGGCGGTGGACGCGGCCGTCGTGAAGTTGGCGGGTCTCTTGGGCAAAGAACCTGGAGAGCTCGAGATCGGTGAGGCGGAGTCGGGTCCGCCTTCGTTGGCGCTGCAGTTGGCCGAAGAGCGTGAGTCATTCGAGGGCGTTCTTGTCAAGGCTGGGACCCGCCTCTCCGGAGCGTCCACGCTGTTCGACGATATCGCCGAGACCGGGCTCGCCGATCGAGGGGTATGGATGCAATCCCATCTCGGCGCCGGTATTCACTATCTGGGGGTGCCCGACTCCGACGGCTTGTTAGAGCGGCTGGACTTGTTGCTTAAAAGGGCCGGGATAGGCGGCCAGCTGGTCACCGGACTCAGTCGTGCAAGCATTTTTGTCGGCAGGCGGCCCGGCGGGCTGGCGACGATGCGCAGGCTTCTTGACGGATTCGACCCGCAGGGCCGCCTTGTCAGTCCTATGCGCACGTCGATAATCGAGGAAACGGAGAGTGCCAGATGAGCGCGGAAGCAATTAGGCCGCAGCGCCACCTGATCGACGCATGCGTTCATTGCGGCTTCTGCCTTCCGGCGTGCCCGACGTATCAACTGAGTGCGAACGAGGCGGAGTCTCCACGCGGCCGCATCGACCTGATGCGCAGGCATGCTGATGGCGTCCTGCCACTCGACGCGGACTTTGTCGCCCACATCGACTCCTGTCTGGGGTGCATGGCCTGCGTCAGGGCCTGCCCCTCGGGGGTCGACTACGAATCACTTATCGTCGAGGCCAGGGCGATGATCCAGACCTCATTCGTGCGCCCGGCGTCTCAGCGGCTGGTGCGCAAGGCGATATTTGCCATAATGCCTTACCCACGCCGCATGCGCCCGCTCGTGGTCCTGGGTGGATTGGCGAAGCGGATGGTCGGATCGCGCGTTGCGGACGCCAAGCCGGCAGGGAGCGGAGTGGCGGCGGCTTTGGCCTCCGCCCTGGCGCTGCTCCCGCCGCGAGCGCAAAAAAGCCACCCGGCGGGTGGCCGCCTCTATGCCTCCTCCGGCCCGAAGCGCGGAACAGTGGGTCTCATGACCGGGTGCGTCGCCTCGGTCATCTTTTCCTCCACCCAGAAGGCGGCGATAGATGTTTTGCGCGCGGAGGGTTTCGACGTACTGGTCCCGGGGGGCCAGGGGTGTTGCGGCGCGCTGGCCGAGCACGCCGGTGAGGCTGGCCTCGCCGGCCGCATGGCAAAGGCCTTGGTGGGCACACTTAGCCGCGAGAAGGTGGATACCTGGATAACCACTTCCGCGGGTTGCGGCTCGACACTCAAGTCCTACAGCAGGCTTCTTCCCGACGACGCGCGCGCAGCTCAATTCTCGGCGCGTGTCCTGGACATTCACGAGTTTCTTTACCAGCAGGGCCTGCGTGCCGAATATCGCCCGTTGGACCTTCGCGTCGCCTACCACCCCGCATGTCACCTCGCCAATGCGCAGGGGATTGTCGACGAGCCTCTCGCCCTCCTGAGGTCGATTCCGGGATGTGAGATCTTGACGCCCGCCCAGGCCGGGACCTGCTGCGGCTCGGCAGGAATATATAACCTGGTCGAGCCGGCAACGGCGGAGAGGCTGGGAGTGGCGAAGGCGGCGTCGATAGCAGAGCTGGGCGCGGATGTCGTAGCCGCGGGCAATCCCGGCTGCCTCCTGCAGATCTCGCGATACTCGGGTCCGGGACTGGAGTCCGCCCATCCTGTGGAGTTGCTGGCACGCTCTCTGCGTGCCGTGTCCGGGTAGAGGGCGGCCTCAGCGTGGCCGCCGGAGTGACCCCTCATTGGATCCGGCCAATTCCCCCAGGGAGAAGTAACTTTCCTCCTCCTGCTCGAAGTGGAGTTTGAGGATGGCGTGCAGGCTGTAGAGGACCTGACGTGCCTCGGAGAGGTCGCCGGAGCCGGCAGCGCCGGAGGCCAGGTCTTGCTCGACCATCTCCAGCCGTCTGGCAAGGGAGAAGATCTCCGCGTGCTCTCGCGCCATCGGGGAGGTGGCGCCGGGGCCCCCCATTGCTTGATCCAGGGCGGGATAGAGGACGTCGTTCTCGGTCCGCTCGTGGGGGACCACCTTCTCCTGCAGGAAGACCCGGCAGTTGCGCAGGCTTTCCAGGCGCTCGCCGGCGCTCATCGAGTCGAGGCCGGAGGCGAGAGCGAGGATGTCATCTACTCCCGAACGGAGTTGCAGGTGCTCGGACTCGAGCTTTGTTGCCAGCGCGACGGTCTCGGGCGAGAAGGACAGCTTCGAGCGGGGAACCCGGAGCACCCGAAGCGCGTTCAGGATGACGGCTAGGTCGATTCCTTCTTGGGCAATCGCACCCCAGGTGGGCGTTAGGTTGCCGCTGGCGGCAATCAGCATTGCAGCAATGGACAGGCCGACCCCGGCAAGAGCGCTTTGGGCGGCGATCCTAAAAGACCTGTGCGCTATTGCCAACGACGTGACCAGCGGATCGATACGGTCGACGGTGAGAACGACACCGGCAGCCTCGGACGACGCGCTCTGTCCTCGCGAAGCCACGGCGATGCCGACGTCAGCCGTGGCCAGCGCGGGCGCATCATTGATGCCGTCACCGACCATCACCGTCGGGCCGAACCGGGCTTCGGACTTGACCGCCTCGACCTTGTCCTCGGGAGTGCAGTCGGAGTAGACGTCATCTACTCCAAGTGCGGTGCCGACCGCCTCGGCGACCTGACGCCGGTCGCCGGTCAGCATGACGATGCGCGCGATGCCTTGAGACCTGAACCCTCGGAGCGTTCTGCTTGCGTCCGGGCGCACCGGATCGGCGAGAAGCACCAGTCCACGCCTGCTCCCGATGGAGGCGAAGATCGTCATTGAGCCTTCGAAGGCGGCGTGCCTCAACGCTCCTTCGAGCCACGGCTCGTCGTGTTCGACACCCGCGAAACCGGCCTTGCCCAACTTGACGGGTGTACCCTCTACCATCCCGCTGATGCCCTGCCCGGGCGTTTCTCCCACCTCGGTCGGCTCGGCCAAGGTAAGGCCGCGCTCGCGCGCAGCGGCCACCAATGCGGCGGCCAGGGGGTGCTGGGACCGCTGGTCAAGGGAGGCCGCCAGCCTAAGAACCGTGTCGGCGTCTGTCCCGGGTGAGGACACCACTTGAGTAACCCTCGGGTTCCCGCGCGTCAGGGTCCCGGTCTTGTCGAGAAGAAGGACCTTCGACCGGGCAAGTTTTTCCAACTCCGCTCCACCTTTGATGACCACCCCTGCCCGGGCGGAGCGCGAGAGGCCGGAGACGATTGCCACCGGAGCCGCCAAGATAAGCGGGCAAGGCGTAGCCACGACGAGGACGGCCACCGCGCGTCCAAAGTCGTTGCTTAATACCCAGGCCAGGCCGGAGACGACCAGCGTAACAAGCAGGAACCAGAGTGCATATCGATCCGCCATGCGCATGAAGGGGGCGGAATCCGCCTCGGCCTCCTGCGCCAGTCGCACGATCCGCGCATAGGTCGAGCTTTGTGCATCCGAGGTGGTAAGCATCATGAACGGGTTGGAGACGTTTACCACGCCGCTTGAAAGCATGTCTCCCTTGACGTGCTCGA
>JAJYPE010000025.1 GCA_021795585.1 Actinomycetes bacterium
TGCACCCACTGCGGCAAGCGCTACATCGGCACCGCCGCCCACGGCAACAAGTACCGCTACCGCTACTACACCTGCTTCTCTCGGCACCGCTACGGCACCACCACCTGTTCATCCGAACGGCTCCCCGCCGACCAGCTCGAAAGCGAAGTCCGCGGCTCGTTGCTGCGCACCATCTCCCGCCACGACCTCCTCGACGCCGCGCTCGCCGCCGGCCTCGCTCGTTACGGGGCCAAACGCCGCCAGGACCAAGACGAGCTGGGCGTCGTCGAGGCCGAGCTGAACAAGGCCGAAGAAGCCATCGAGCGATACTTCCTCGCCTTCGAAGCCGGCACCCTTTCTGAGACGACCTGCGGGCAACGCGTCCAGACCCTCGGAGGAAAGATCGCCGCCCTCCAAGCCCGCCAGAGCGAGCTGGTCTCGCTGCTCGAAGCCGAGCGGGAGCCCACCGTCACCCAAGCGCATCTCGACGAGCTGCGCCACCACGTCATCGACACCATCGAACACGGCGACCCCGAAGCCCAGAAGGGACTCCTCCAAGCACTGGTCGCCCGAATCGAAGTCGAAAGCCGTACGTCGGTGCGCCCCTACTTTCGGGTCCCGCTCGATGGAGGTGGCCTGACGGAGCCGAACCCTTCCGACATCGGAAAGGTTCGACCACCGTCAGGGTCGGCGCCCCCGGCAGGATTCGAACCTGCGCGCCCGGCTCCGGAGGCCGGCGCTCTATCCCCTGAGCTACGGGGGCGATGCGATGCCAGTCTAAGCGGCCGATGCTCACTGAGACTCGAGGCCGGCCTACGCCTTTTTGGCCCTTATCTTCAGGCGGACATAGTCGACCACCCAGTCTCCCATCGCCCGAGATATGCGCCGGACGATTTCCGGACGCTCTTCGGCGGGGTACCCTTCGAGCTGCGGGCCAAGGACGATAGTGGCAAGGAACTCCTCGTGCTCAGCCCTGCTGTAAAAAAAGATGGTGTCACGCACCAGCCGGACCTCGAGGGGTTCAAGGCCGGCCGAAGCAAGGTGGTCGGCGGTTTCCTGTGGTTCGGCGAAGTTCCAGGGGCGTCCGCTGTCCGGGTCGCGCCCGGTGACGGCATGGAAAGCACTCTTCACGCGGTCTATGTTTCCGTTGCCCCCGCAGTCAGCCAATAGAGGCGCGCCCTTCTTCATAACCTCCGCAAGGTTGGCGAATAGAGCCTTATGGTCGTGAATCCAATGGAAGGTCGCGACGCTCATGGCCGCATCGACCGGAGTGCTGACCGGCAGCGGCTCCAAGAGGTTTGCATCCACGACATCGACCGGCAGCCCGGACGCGGCGACCTTCTCGCGAAGCCGGGCGAGCATGGTTTCGGAGGACTCGAGTGCAAGCACACGCCCGGTAGGCAGGCGGGAGGCCAGTTTAAGCGCGTCCCTGCCGGTGCCGGCACCGGCGTCCAGCACTGTTTCGGCCCCGGTCAGCGGCAGCTGTGCGATGATCTCATCCCCCCATGCGAGGTGGGGAAGGAACATCTCATCGTATTTTGTTGCCTGCCAACTGTGGACCATTTGCAAAGGCTACCAACACCGGGCTCGAACGTTGTAGTCGTACGCCAGTGGATTCCCTGCTCGCAAAGTCATCCGTTAGGATAAATCTACTAAACCCGTATGCAGGAGTTTCCCGGTTTGATCAACGTCAAGGAACACATTTCGCATCTGATCGCCGAAGCGGTCCAGCAACTCGGCTGGGACGATGTCGGCGCAGGGTACGAACTCACCGAGGCGGTCCGACCGGAATTCGGAGACTTCACAAGTAACTTTGCGATGGTCGCCTCAAGGAGCCTAGGGCTACCCCCAAGGCAGATTGCCACGGATCTTGCGGGCGCGATCTCCGGACTTACCTCGCGATATGTTGACAGCGTCGAGGTCGCGGGGCCGGGCTTTCTCAACTTCCGCTGCAGCCCGGAATGGCTTTATGAGGAAATCCGGCTTGCCGTGACCGCGGGCGCCTCCTCCTATGCGCGTTCCAACCTTGGTAAGGGGCAATCGCTGCTGCTCGAATACGTCTCCGCCAACCCCACCGGCCCGCTGCACGTGGGCAATGGATGGTGGGCCTCCTATGGTGATGCCCTGGGAAGGCTGCTGCGATTCGTGGGCTATGACGTGTCCACCGAGTATTACGTGAACGACACCGGCGGCCAGATCCGCCAGCTCGGCGAGTCGATGCTGGCGGTCATGGAGGGCCGAGAGGTCCCCGAGGGGGGCTATCGCGGGGATTACGTGAAGGCCCTCGCGGAGCGTTACCACGGCGAGGCCGAGGTTACCGCGATCGGCAAGTTCGCCGCCGACGAAATCATCAAGGTGATCCGCCTTTCCTTGGAGGAGCTGGGCATCGAGTTCGACTCCTGGTATTCCCAGGCCTCTATCGAGGAGTCGGGCGCGGTCGACCATGTCATTTCCGTGCTCGAGCGTAGGGGGGTCATCGAAGAGTCCGAAGGACAAAAACTCTTCCTGTCAACGCGCTTCGGGGATTCTCGAGATCGCTACCTGACCAAGCCCAATGGCGACTTCACCTACCTTGCCGGCGATATCGCCTATCACTACGACAAGCTTGTGGTGCGCGGCTTCGAGCACGTGATCGACATTTTCGGTGCAGACCACCAGGGCCAGGTCCCGAGCCTCTTCGCCGCCGTCGAGGCACTCGGTTGCGAGCGGTCCCGTGTGGAGATTCTCTTGGGTCAGATGGTCTCCCTGCAGCAGGGTGGCGAGAAAGTGAAGTTCTCCAAACGCAAGGGGAACGTGGTCGACTTGGCCGAGCTGGTGGAGCTGATCGGAGCATCGGCGGTGCGCCTCCTGTCGCTGCAGAGTTCCATCGACCGTGCCAGCACGATCGACCTGGAGCAGGTGACCGCCAAATCGATGGACAACCCGGTGTACTACATCCAGTACGCGCATGCGCGCATGTCGGCCATCGAGCGCATGCGCAAGGAGCGCAAGATTCCCGAACCGAAACTGGGAGAAGCCGACCTCACCTTGCTGGTGCATCCTCGGGAACTCGAACTCCTGCGGGTGCAGGCGCGCTTGGATGAGGTCATCACCAACGCTGCGCTCGAGAGGGCTCCTCACAAGCTTGTTGGATGGCTCAAGGACTTCGCGGCGGCCTTCCACGGCTTCTACCACGACTGCTCCATTCTCGGCGAAGGTCCCCAGATCACCGCGGCACGCCTCCTCTTGGTGGACTCCTCACGCGTGGCTATCCAGGTGGTGCTGGGGCTACTCGGTGTCCACGCACCGGAGCAGATGTGAGCGACGGACCCCGCCCAGGCGGTGTTGATATGGGTGCGGGCACGCGGGTCAGCCCGACGCTCCTTTCGCGCGGGGTCTCAATCCGCGAGGGCCGGACCTACATCCACGGCATTGCGGTAGCCGATCTTGCCGAGGAGTTCGGCACCCCGGTCTTCATCTATGACGCCGCGCATATCCGCGCCGAGGTGGAAGCGGCTAAGGAAGCTGCCGACTGGCAGGTGGCCTATGCCTCCAAGGCCTTTCTCTGCCGCGAGCTGGCGCGCATCATGGACGAGCTCGGTGTGCATATGGACGTGGCCTCCGGTGGCGAACTCTATGTGGCTCTTTCAGCGGGCTTCGATCCGAGCAGGATCGTCTTTCACGGGAACAACAAATCCGTCGCCGAGATCGAATTCGGCGTGGCAAAGGGCGTGGGCCTCTTCGTGCTGGACTCGGTGGCGGAGATTTCCAGGCTTGAGAAGGTTGCGGAGACAGCCGGAAGAAGGCAGCCGGTCCTGGTCAGGGTCACGCCGGGGGTCGAGGCGCACACCCATGAGTACGTGATGACCGGCCAGGAGGACTCAAAGTTCGGCTTCTCGCTGGCCTCGGGCGCGGCGGAAGCGGCTCTGGGGATGGTGAAGTCCTCTCGATGGCTCGACTTCGTCGGCATCCATGCACATATCGGGTCTCAGATCTTCCTCCTCGACTCCTACACCAAGGAGGTCGACGCCCTCGCGACGCTGGTCGAGGCGCATTCGCCCCGCTTGCTGAATTTGGGGGGCGGCCTGGGTGTCGCCTATGTCTCCGGCGAGGAGACCCCCGGCTTCGATGCCTGGGCGAGCCAGCTCTATGCCGCACTGGCACGCAACGGGATTGGCCGCGATATCCGGGTAATGGTCGAGCCAGGCCGGTCGTTCGTGGCCCAGGCCGCTATGACCGTTTACCGCGTCGGGACCGTGAAGCGGCTCGAGGGTTTGAGAACCTACGTGTCGGTGGACGGGGGCATGAGCGACAATCCTCGCCCCGTCCTTTACGGGAGCGGTTACGAAGCCTTCCTGCCTGAGGCGGCTGACGCCGAGCGGGACCAGGTGGCCACGATTGTGGGTAAGCACTGCGAGAGCGGTGACATCCTCATCCGCGACGCCATTCTTCCCGCCTCACTCGAGGAGGGAGACTTGCTGGCGACGCCGGTGACGGGTGCCTACGGCTATTCGATGGCCTCCAATTACAACCGGGTGCCACGCCCGCCGGTGATTTTCGTAGATGAGAGCGGTGCGCGACTGGCCATCCGAGGCGAGAATTTCGAAGACATGGTGAGGCTGGAGGCGTGATCCGGCAGGCGTGACTGAAGTCACACGCGTATGAGACCTCCGATTTATGGGACATGTGTGTAACATAAATCGTATGAGCAATTTCCCTGAGATGTCCGGCGCTGATGCGCGCTCCACTCGGCTCAGGTGGGGCACCCTCGCCGTACTTTCCATCAGCATTATCATGCTGAACCTCGACAACACCATCCTCAACGTTGCGCTGCCGACTTTGGTGCGCGATCTGCACTCGAGTTCCTCGCAGCTCCAGTGGATCGTCGACTCCTACATACTCGTTTTCGCCGGGCTGCTCTTGACCGGTGGCAGCCTCGGAGATCGCCTCGGGCGCAAGTGGATCTTTATGACCGGTCTGGCGGTCTTCGGAGCCGGTTCGGTGGCCTCAGCCTTTTCGGGCAGTTCCAACGCGCTGATCGCCACCAGGGCCTTTATGGGTATAGGCGGCGCAATGGCGATGCCTTCCACGTTGTCCATCATCACTAACGTCTTTATCGTCCCCCGCGAAAGGGCCCGTGCCATCGCGATTTGGTCGGGATCTTCCGGCCTTGGTGTGGCACTCGGACCCATTGCGGGCGGCTGGCTGTTGGACCACTACTGGTGGGGCTCGGTTTTCCTTGTCAACGTTCCCGTGGTGATTGTCGGGCTCATTGCCGCAATGATTCTGGTCCCGAATTCGGTCGACCCCGCCATCGCGAAGCCGGACCCGCTCGGCTCCTTACTGTCCATCGGCGCCCTGGGCACCATCATTTGGGCCATCATCGAGGCGCCCAACAAGGGCTGGACCTCCGCGTCGACTCTGCTTGCCTTTGCCATCGGGATCATCTTGCTCGTCTCGTTCCTGGTGGTGGAGTCAAAGAGTTCCCATCCCATGCTCCGTCTGAAGTTCTTCGAGAACCGCCGCTTCTCCGTCGCCGCCACCTCCATCGCCATCGTCTTCTTCTCGTTGATGGGCGCGTCCTTCCTGCTCACCCAATACCTCCAGTTCGTGCGTGGGTACACCCCGCTGCGCTCTGGAGAACTTCTCCTGGGCCTGGCCGGGGCCTTGCTTGTCTTTGCGCCTTTGAGCGCGATCGTCGCCCATCACATCGGGACCAAGATCACGGTCGCATTCGGCCTGGCACTCGCAGCGGTGGGGGCTATTTTCCTGGGCCGCTATCAGACCGGCACCTCGCTTATGGCGATCGAACTTCCCCTCGTACTGGTGGGTATTGGTCTTGCCTTCACCATGCCCCCTTCGGCCGAGTCGGTGATGGGCTCGGTGCCTCGCGCACAGGCCGGGGTGGGCTCGGCGACCAATGGCACCCTCATCCAGGTGGGCGGAGCCATGGGTGTCGCGGTGATGGGCAGCGTGCTCAACACGGCGTATCGGAGCCACCTGGTGGCGGCCCACGGCTTCTCGCTGCTTCCCGCCCCCATTGCCGGGGCCGCCAAGTCCTCGCTCGGGACCGCTCTCCAGGCTGCTGCGCGGCTGCCGGCGGTTTATGGCTCCGCCCTGGCGAACGCCGCAAAGTCGGCGTTCATGTCCGGCTTCGGCACCACCATGTGGGTCGCCGTCGGGACCGCCTTCGCCGGTGCGTTGATTGCACTGATCGCACTGCCGGCGCGTGCCGCTGCCGACCCTGATTTCGAGCTTGCGCCTCAGGTCGACCCCGGGAGCAGCGTCGGTGGCTAACCCGGAGCGTACCGAGGGCACTCGAGGCCGGGGAAGGCCGCCCTCGGAGGAGTTGCGCGCAAGGGTGATGGCCGCAGCGGTGGAGTTGTGTGCCGAGGTCGGCCCGGAGGATTTCTCGCTGGAGCTCGTTGCCACGCGGGCGGGCACGTCACGGGCCACCATCTACCGAGCCTTCGGTGATCGCTATGCACTCCTGGAGCGGGCACTTGAGGAAGCGTACGCTGAGCTGGCCTCGACGTCCGTCCCCTCCTCAGCGGAGCCGATCGAGGTGTTGCGCAGTGCCTATTCCATTGTCTCCCGGGTGACCAGCCATTCGGTCGGTCGTGCCATGCTGCGCATTCTCACGGATGAGAGCCAACACCAGCTCGCCGGGAAGCTGCGCCGCCGCTTTTACGAGTTGGCTTACGCGCCCTATGTCGCCCTGCTGGAGACGGCCCGCTCAGAGGGGCGCATCGACCCGGACGCAGATCCGAGCGAGCTCTGTCGGATCGGCGTCGCGGCGGGCCTGTTCAGCGTTGCCGTGATGGGGCTGCCCCTTCGGCCGGAGGAGGCTGATCGCATGGCCCGGGCAGTTGCCTACGGTGTCGTTCCCAGGGCGTAGAGACCGCTTTCACCCACTCGGCCCGGAACCTCTAATGTCGGCCTCCCGGCGTCTTGTGGGCCGGATTGAGCCCCTCGAGCGCTCCATGGGACGGGAGTCGAGCGGCTATTAGGCTTTACCGAACAGGTTCTTCGGTCCCCGAGGCGTGAGGGGCCCTGGCTGCGGGCAAGGCGATGAGTGACAATCCGGTTCGAGTAGGCCTACTCGGTTGTGGCAACGTGGGAGCGGAGCTGGTCAAGCTATTGACCAGGGATGCCGAACTCATTTATGCCCAGACCGGCGAGCGCTTCGAGATTGCCTCGATTGCGGTGCGCTCTCTCGATCGCGAGCGGCCCACCTGGGTCGACAAGGCTCTCCTTACCGACGACGCATTCTCAGTGGTCGCTGACCCTGAGGTGGACATCGTGGTGGAGGTGATGGGCGGAATCGCCCCCACCCGCGAACTGATCGAGAAGGCCCTGGTAAATGGCAAGTCGGTAGTCACGGCCAACAAGGCGTTACTGGCTTCAGCCAGCGCGGAACTGACACAGCTTGCTCGCAGTGTCGACCGGGACATCTTCTTTGAGGCCGCGGTGGCCGGCGGGATTCCCCTGATCCGTTCTCTGCGGGTGTCGCTCGCAGGTGAGAGGGTGCGAAGGGTGGCAGGCATCGTGAACGGCACCACCAACTTCATCCTCTCCTCCATGACCGAGAAGGGCTCCAGCTACGAGGAGGCCCTCGCACTGGCCACAGAACTCGGCTACGCCGAGGC
Source organism: Actinomycetes bacterium (assembly GCA_021795585.1). Taxonomy (GTDB): domain Bacteria; phylum Actinomycetota; class Acidimicrobiia; order Acidimicrobiales; family Acidimicrobiaceae; genus Acidithrix. The sequence goes on from JAJYPE010000025.1 coordinate 7,608, forward strand.
CGATCCCAGCGCCGACGTGGAGGGTGAGGACGCACGCGCCAAGGCGGCAATCCTGGCCACCGTGGCCTTTGGCCGCCTGGTTCGCTCCCAGGATGTCTATCGGGAAGGTATCACCGGAATCAGCGCCGAGGATATCGACTTTGCCAAGCGGCACGGATACGTGATCAAGCTGCTCGCGCTTTGCGAGTCTGGCCAGGATGCCAGCGGCCGTGATCGCATTGCCGTGCGCGTGCACCCGGCGCTTGTCCCCGATGACCACCCGCTTGCCCTGGTGCGCGACTCCTTCAATGCAGTCTTCGTCACCGGTGATGCGGTGGGCGAGCTGATGTTCTACGGCCGTGGCGCAGGCGGATTGCCGACCGCCAGTGCAGTTCTGGGCGACGTCATCGATGCCGCGCACAACCTTCGCTATGGAGTGACCGAGAGGCAGCTGGAGCGCGAGGTGGCGAGCATCGTGCCGGTCGAGGAGATGCAGAATCCCTTTTATATAGCGATCGACGTCAACGATCAGCCCGGGGTGTTGGCCACGGTGGCCCAGGTGTTCGGGGCCAATATGGTCTCCATCAGGTCGATGGAGCAGACCGGCTTCGATGATCAGGCCAAACTTGTCTTCATCACCCACCCGGCACCGGAATCTTCGGTCGCCAAGACCTTGGATGAGCTTCGGAGCTTGCCGGCGGTGCGCCGAGTGGCTGGTTCGATCAGAGTTTTCGACCCCTCGTAGGGTTCGAGGGAAGGTCTCAAGATGTCGAAAGTGGGCGAGCGTGGCGGACGGCTTCATTGGAGGGGCCTGATCCGCGAATACGCCGACTTCCTTCCCGTCGATCCCAGTGGGACCGTGGTAACGCTGGGTGAGGGCGCGACACCGCTCATTCATGCACCATCGCTGGGCAAAGTGGTGGGCGCCAACGTCTACTTGAAGTTCGAGGGAGCGAATCCGACAGGTTCGTTCAAGGACCGCGGTATGACCCTTGCCATTACCAAGGCGGTCGAGGAGGGATCCCACGCCGTGGTGTGCGCGTCGACGGGGAACACCTCCGCCTCGGCGGCTGCTTATGCGGCCAAGGCGGGTATCGACTGCATAGTGCTGATCCCGGCGGGCTACATTGCGCTGGGCAAGCTGGCTCAGGCCCTCGTCTACGGCGCCAAGGTGATCCAGATACGCGAAAACTTCGATCGCGCCCTGGAGATCGTGCGGGAGCTTGGGGAGCACAAGCCGGTAACGGTCGTCAACTCCATCAACCCCTACCGGATCGAAGGGCAGAAGACCGGTGCCTTCGAGATCGTCGACCAGCTTGGCGACGCTCCGGACTATAACTTCATTCCCGTCGGAAATGCCGGGAACATCACCGCCTACTGGCGTGGGTACAACGAGTACTTCAAGGCGGGCTACTCGACGAAGCGGCCGAAGATGATGGGGGCACAGGCAGCGGGGGCCGCGCCCATCGTCGAGGGGCACCCGATACTAAAACCGGAGACGGTTGCGACCGCAATACGCATTGGCAATCCCGCCTCGTGGGCGGGTGCCATCGAGGCGAAGGAGTCCTCCGGGGGCGATATCTTTGCCGTAACCGATGCCGAGATACTCGAGGCATATCGCCTGCTTGCGAGGCAAGAGTCCGTCTTCTGTGAGCCGGCGTCGGCCGCCTCGGTTGCCGGGCTGCTCAAGCAAGGAGTGGAGCCGGGCTCGACGGTCGTCTGCGTCCTTACCGGCAACGGCTTGAAGGATCCGGACACGGCTATCTCTCAAATCGAAGTGCCCACCGCCGTGGACGCGGATCTCGATTCAATCTACGAAGCACTTGGACTTTGAATCCTCCGGCATCCTTGGGGGGATATGCATGACGGCATCCAGGATGGTATAGTGGGAAATCAGTAAGTCTTGCGGCCACGGAGTGCGCTCGCGAGCGGGTTTCCGCTCTTCAGGAAATAGCTTCCGGCCAGAAGATTCTGCTCCTTCTTTCCGCTCCATGTCTTTCGGCTGTCGCGGATTGGCAAGTTTTTACGAGGGTCGCCTGCAGAAGGCGTGTGCATATCCTGCCTGGCGGCCGAGGGACAATTCAAGGAAGTTTGATGACCGTCGATACAGGCTCCAACAGGGCCGTTCTGGAAAAGAAGCGCAACGACGAACTCGTCGTGATTGCGACCGCGCTCGGACTCACCCCGCCCGCCCGTGCCAAAAAGGCCGACCTGGTGGATCTGATCATGAGTGGGAGTGGGGCAGGTGGCCGCCCGGCTGCCGAAAAGCCGGCTACCACGGCCAAGGCCGAGGCCACCAACGGGGAGAGTGCGCCACAGCGCCGCCTCATCCGCTCGCAAAAAATTTCCGAGCCCGCTGCGGAGGCTGCTCCCAGCTGGGAGGGTGGAGGCTCGCGGCCCCCCGTCTCCCCGCTCGCGCGTTTCGAGCCGGCTGCCATCCTGCCGCCGCCGATCGTCGTAGAGGTGGCCGGAAGGCCGGAGGGGCGTGAGGCGCCTGCGAACGGGACCTCGCGACGCAATGGCGGAGATGTTGGTCAGCGGCCCCCTCGCGAGACTGCGGAGGCGGGCAGGGCCGATCAGGAGCGAGATGGCGGCGAGGGCGCAAACTCACGGCGGCGCGACAAGAAGCGCCGTAATCGGAGTGATGGCCGTGAGATGGACGGCAGGCACCAGGTCGAGCAGTCCTCGGCCGAACTCATTCAGTTCTCCGGGCTCCTCGACTTGCGCGATGAGGGCTTCGGGTTTGTGCGCTCGAACGGCTACCTTCCCTCGCCTAAGGACGTATACGTTTCCGTCAACGTGGTTCGCCGCTTCGGGCTGCGCAAAGGGGACGCCCTCGAAGGTGCGGCCCGCTCAGCCTCCGGCTCGGAGAAGTACCCGGCACTTCAGCGCCTTGACAAGGTCAATGGGATGGATCCCGAAGAGGCCAAGCTCCGCCCCAAGTTCGAGGAACTCACCCCGCTCTTCCCTGACCAGAACCTGCGCCTCGAAGTCCCAGGCGAGTTGAGCGTCACCGCGCGCATCATCGATCTGGTCTCCCCAATCGGGAAGGGCCAGCGTGGCCTGATCGTCTCGCCGCCCAAGGCCGGTAAGACCACCGTGATGAAGGAGATCGCTCGCTGCATCGAGGCGAACAATCCTGAGGTCTACCTCATGGTGCTGCTGGTGGACGAGCGTCCGGAAGAAGTCACTGACATCCGTCGCTCCGTGCGCGGCGAAGTTGTCGCCTCCACCTTCGATCGCCCTTCCGATGAGCACGTGGCCGTTGCCGAGCTTGCCATCGAGAAGGCCAAGCGCATGGTGGAGATGGGGCGTGATGTGGTCATCATCCTGGACGGCATCACCCGCATGACCCGCGCCTACAACATGGCCCTCCCGCCCACCGGGCGTATCATGTCCGGTGGTGTCGACTCTGGTGCCATCTACCCGCCCAAGAAGTTCTTCGGCGCGGCCCGCAACGTGGAGGAGGGCGGCTCGCTGACCATATTGGCCACAGCGCTAGTCGAGACCGGCTCACGCATGGACGAGGTGATCTTCGAGGAGTTCAAGGGCACCGGCAACATGGAGCTGCGTCTGGACCGCCGACTCGCCGAGCGGCGCCTCTATCCGGCGATTGACGTGAATGCGTCCTCCACTAGGCACGAGGAGCTCCTCTTCCAGAGAGAGCAGCTCAACCTGATCTGGAAGCTGCGCCGCGTTCTCAGCGCGCTCACGCAGGAAGGCTCGAGCGCTCCCGGGCTCGAACTCCTCATCGACAAGATTCGCCAGACCAGATCCAACGCGGACTTCCTCGGCGAGATCGCCAAGAGCCCCAACATCTAGTCATCCCGGCGGCGGCAGGCCGCCCGTCTATACTCTCTAAGGCTATGAAAGCTGATATTCACCCCAAATATATAGAGACGCGGGTCGTGTGCTCTTGCGGCAACACCTTCGTAACCCGTTCCACCAAGGCCGAGCTCCACGTCGAGCTCTGCAACGAGTGCCATCCGTTTTACACCGGCAAGCAGAAGCTGGTGGACACCGGTGGCCGCGTTGAGCGCTTCCAGCGCCGCTACGGCGTTCGCCGCAGCGCCTCTAACTAGCGCGCCGCTATCCCTCCCCGTGAGGGGAACCCTCCGAGCATGACCGCAGCCGACTCCACGAGCGAAGCCTTCGACACGGTGGCCGCGGCAATTGTCGCGGCTCGGGGCGCAGACGATGCCCGCAAGGTGGTCGTCGCGCCCGGCCGTGCCGGTTTTGCGGTCTACGCCGGTGCGTCAGGACTCCACGCCGTTCTGTCTCCGGCGCAGCCGCTCGACGCCACCGGCCTGCTTTTACATGCCTTACGTGCCGGCGCCGAGCGTATTCGGGTATCAGTTCTCGCCCTGGCTGCGGGAGCGCGCCTGCGCTCGCAAGCAGAGGCCCTTGCCGGCGTACTCGCCTTCCAGCTCTCCTGCTTCAGTCTTGAAAGCTCCGTCGAGCTGGTCCTCTCGGCGACGGAGTCGGTGCCCGTGGAGGCACGCCCGACGCTGGAGGCACGCATTGGCACTCCCGAGCTCGGGGCTCTGGAAGTCGCCATGCCGCATCGTGAAGCTCTGGTGAGCAGATATGGCCTGACCTTCCTAGAACACCTAGGTATCCCTTATGCCAAAGTGCAGGATGAGCCGCTAAGGCTCCGCCCCGGCGTCTCCGAGGCCGAGAACGAGTTGCTGGAGGCGACCGATCCGGCCCTGCAGCGCCTGGCCCCCACGTTGGAGCATGTCCGGGCTACCATCCAGGAGAAGCGGACCTCGGGGGGTTATGGCCCCATTGCAGTAGAGCTGAGGTCCCGATGGCTGGCCAGCGAATTGTTGTCCCAGCCCGAAGTGCTTGGAGCGGAGTCTCTCGAGCGAGTGGACGTGGTCCGCTTCGGCGCCCTGGGCGCCTTCCCCTTCGGCGACTTGGCGCCGATCAAGGGCGGCTTTTGGGGCACCACCCGCGATGCCGAGGACTTCCTCCTCGCGGCGAACCGCAAAGGCGCCGTGCTCTGGGGGATCGCCGCCTCCATGGATCCCGGTGTGGTGGTTCGGGCAGCCGAGGTTGCGGCGACCTTGGAGCCCCGGATGCCGGGTATCGAGGTGGCGTTGGCGGTTTCCACGCGCGGTATTGCGATCCCGTATCTCAAGGAAATGGCCGCCCTCGCCAAGGGCGGGGCAAAGGTGGTCGTCCTTTCCGATCCCTCCGACGGACCGCTGGTTGCGAAGTGGTGAGCAATGGACATTGAAGACAGGGTCGCGAATCTCGAGAACGAATACGCGAGAGTGGTCGACGAGCTCGCCGACCCTACCGTCTACGCGGACCAGAAAAGATTCAAGGAGTTGTCGCGCAGGCACAAAGAGCTCGAAGTCATCGTCACCACCAATAGAGAGTTGAAGGCGGTCGCGGCCGACCTGCAGGCAGCCGCCGAGCTGGCGGAGATCGCCGGTCCGGAGGATCTGCCGTCCGTGGAGACCGAAATCGAGTCGTTGCTTCAGCGGCAGAGCAAGCTCGAGGAGCAGATGGAGTTCGCGCTCCTGCCGCGTGACGCCAACGACGGCAAGAACGTGATCGTGGAAATCAGGGGCGCCGAAGGAGGCGAAGAGGCCAACCTCTTCGCCAAGGATCTTTTCGACATGTACATCCGCTTCGCCGATCGCATGGGGTGGAAGTGGGAGGTCATCGGCTCCGATCCCTCGGAGCGGGGCGGCTTCAACGAGGTCACTCTGCTCGTAAAGGGGGATGACGCCTGGAGGCGCCTGAAGCACGAGGCCGGCCCGCACCGTGTCCAGCGGGTGCCCGTGACCGAATCCCAGGGGCGTATCCACACCTCTTCCGCTACGGTAACTGTTTTGCCCGAGGCGGACGAGGTCGATGTGGTCCTTGACCCCAACGACTTGCGGATCGACGTATACCGCTCCACCGGTCCTGGCGGCCAGTCGGTCAACACCACGGATTCCGCGGTGCGAATAACCCACCTTCCCACCGGCATCGTGGTGGCCATGCAGGACGAGAAGAGCCAGATCCAGAACCGGGCCAAGGCGCTCCAGGTCCTGCGTGCGCGCCTGTTGAAGGCCGAGCAGGATCGGCAGGCCGAGGCTCTCTCCTCAACCCGGCGCAGTCAGGTCGGCGGTGGTGGACGGAGCGAGAAGATCCGGACCTACAACTTCAAGGAGAACCGAGTGACCGATCATCGCATCGGCCTCACCCTCTACAGGCTCGACCGCATCCTGATGGGTGAGCTAGATGAGATCTCCGACGCACTCTTGCTCAACGAGCGCGCCCGCCAACTGGCCGCAGACGCCGGATGAGGCGAGGCCCCTGGGCCCAAGCATGAAGCTCATCGATCTGGCTCGCCGTCACGCCAAGAATTTCGGGGGCATCACGCCCGCCATTTGGGTTGTTGCCGAGCTCGCGGAGACCAATTACGAGCGGGTGGTCGCCGGAATGCATGACGCTTCGCGCGACGTCGTCGCCAGGACGGCCGTGCTTGCCAAGCGGTACCAGCGGGGCGAACCGTTGCAGTACCTTCTCGGTCACTGGAGCTTCAGGGAGCTCGATCTGGTCACCGACGTGAGGGCTTTGATCCCTCGCCCCGAGACCGAGACGCTGGTGGACATCGCCCTCGAACTCGTTGGAACGAGGGGCGGTGCCGTCGCCGCCGATCTCGGCACCGGAACCGGGGCGATAGGGATCTCGCTCGCGGCCAGCGGAAAGTTCTCACTCGTATACATGACCGATGCCTCAGCCGAAGCTCTCTCCCTTGCCGCGGAGAACGTGCAACGCAATATCCGCGTGGTCAAGGGGGCGGTCTTCTTGAGCCGCGGGTCCTGGTTTTCGGCTCTTCCGGACTCCGCCAAGGGGCGGGTCGATCTCGTCGCCTCCAACCCGCCCTACATACCCAGCGCCGCAATTTCGAGCCTTGACGAACGGGTGCTCTTCGAGCCACGCTCGGCGCTAGACGGTGGGCCCTCTGGGATGAACTGCCTTTTTCAAATCTTGTCGGGGGCTCCCGATTACCTGCGCCGAGGAGGATCGGTGGTGTTGGAGATGGGCGAGGAGCAGGCGGAGGTCTTGGCAGAGGTGGCTTCCTCCTTCGGGTACGAAAAGATTTCCGTGCGTCCCGACCCGGCTGGCAGCCCGCGCTTCTTCACGGCTCGCTGGACGGGCTGACCGCACATTTTTCGGGCATTATTGGCGTTTCCCCGGCGTTGAGTTTGTCGGGTGGACGGCATGACCGGCAAAAGCCACGTCACAGCCGCTCCGTAGGATGTGCCACCATGCAGACTTTGACCCGCCCTGGCTCGACGATCAATCGCCTGGAGGTCGGCAGGCGCTCGCCCCTGATGCGAGCCCCGGCCACCGGCTCCAGGCCGCGTCTTGTACGAACCTGTCACGTCGTGGACATCGAGAACCTGGTCGGACAGCCCGAGAGCGGCGAGCGCTACTCCCGGTCGGCCTTTTTGACGCGCGCACGCGAGCTGTCGAGCGCCTATCGCTCAAAGTGGGTCGATGGGAGCGACTTGGTGTACGTGGGTTGCGACGCCTCCCTGATGCTCGAGATGTTGATGGACTGGGGACGGTATTCGGTGCGCTTCGGCCGAGGCGCCGACGGGGCCGACCGCGCCCTGATCAAGGTGGTCGATATCGACGCAGTGGCGCGAAGCTGCGATGTCCTGCAGATTGCCTCCGGCGACCATGCTTTTGCCGACCTTGCATCCGAGGCCCGGTCTCGCGGACTATTCGTCCGTGTGGTGAGCCGCTCCGGGGCGCTCTCAGGCGATCTTCGCCGCAACTCGGACGGCATTTACACCTTCGCCTGATCCTTTTCCAGGACAACTTTCTGGGATTCCCGCGCCTGCCAGAACGGGCGGTATTTGAATTCGCCCGGCAACGCAATGACAGCCGCGCTTATATGGATGCATGTCGGCGGCGTTATCGTCGAGTGGGGGCGAGGCATCCATGGGTCAGCAGAAGCGTCCGGCGGCCGGTGAAGCGGAGAGCGCGGTTCTCTCCCATTTTGGCTACCAGCAGGACCTTCATCGCACGCTGCGTTTCTTCGCTCTCTTCGGTATCTCGTTCTCGGTCATCTCCATAACCACCGGCATCTTCCTGAGCTATCGAGTGGCGCTCGCCAACTTCGGGCCGGCGAGCATCTGGGAATGGCTGCTGGTGGGGGCCGGGCAGCTGCTCGTGGCTCTGGTGGTGGCGGAGCTTGGGACTCGCATCCCGCTGGCGGGATACGCGTACCAATGGAGCGCGCGCCTGGTCGGGCCGACCTACGGCTGGTACGTGGGCTTTTTCGGCCTCCTTTATATGACCGTGGGAGGAGGGGCGATCTTTCTGCTGGTCGGAACTCCCCTCCTGCTCTCGGAGTTCGGCATAACCAATCCCTCCGGGCATCTGGTGCTGGCGGTCACCCTGGTCGTCATGTTGGTGCCTATGTTGTTGAACATCGTCTCGGTCCAGCTGGCGGCAAAGGTCAACTCCGTCGCGGTGGTCACCGAGATCGTGGGGACAGTGGTCTTCGGAGTCCTGTTGCTGGTTCTGTGGGGCCTGCACAGCAAGGCGTCGTCCTACGGCGTTGGAATCCTCTCCAATACGTCCAGCACCGCCCACAATCCGATCTGGTACTCCATGGTGCTGGCAGGCATCCTTGGCATGTACACGCTGGTGGGCTTCGAACTTGCGGCCGACTTGGCGGAGGAGGCGCTGGACGCCAGGCGCAACGTGCCCAAGGCCGTGCTCTTCGCCGTGGGCGGCTCGGTCGCGCTGGGCTTCGTCGCGCTGCTCGGCTTCACGGTGGCGATCCCGTCGATCCGCT
>JAJYPE010000212.1 GCA_021795585.1 Actinomycetes bacterium
CATGGCGTCACCTAGGTGACGCCATGCTTCTCGGCGATGGTCATCGCGTAGGCGAGGCCGTTGGCGTCTCCCCGAACAATCTTGAAGGTGCGCACCTCCGGGTCCTCGGGAACGATGGTTGAGATCATGCTCACCGTCTTGGGCAAGGCGGCCAGCTCGTCGATGAAGGTGACGTAGACGGCGAGCAGGTCGAGGTCGATGATGCGCTCGAGTATCCGCTGACCGAGGAAGCGTGCGTCGTGGAGCGTGGTCGAGCTGAGGATCTCATTCAGCACGATGATGCTGTTGCCGGTCGCGGCCGACAGGGTCGCGTGAATCCGGTGCAGGTCGGTTTCGAGCCTTCCCGCAAGGTTGTCGAGATCCTCCTCCCTCTCGAACTGAGTGAAGAGCTTGTCGAAGTGGAAGAGCCTTGCGCGCTTGCCCGGGACCGGGCAGCCAATGTTGGCCAAGTGGTGCAATTGGGCAAAGGTGCGGGCAAAGGTTGTCTTGCCTCCCTGGTTCGGGCCCGAGACGATGATTATCCGTTCTGGATCCTTCAAGAAGAAGTCGTTGACAACCACCTTGTTCTGCGATCCGTGCTTGTTGGCCAACGCCAGGTCGAAAGTGTCGTATGCGAAGACCTCTTTGGACTCCTGCGTGACCTCCGGAAAGCAGAACGACAGGCCCGAGGATCCGAGTTTCGCCAGGAATTCGAGGTAGGCGACATAGAACTGGACCTCCCGGTCGAAGACGCCAATCTTGTGGTCGCGGAAATTCGCGTACCGGCCGCAGTATTGATCCAGTGGCTCGAATACCTCCGGGAAGAGCTTCGCCACAAGCTCGCTGATTTGAGCCTCGACGTGGTTCATCTCGGCCAGGTCACGGAATTCGACCCGGTAGTCCTTGGTGGCTCCACGCTTGAAACGTTCGAAGGTTTGCTGGATCTCGGCGCTGTAGTCAGACTCGCTTTCGTAGCGGCTTACGGTCACGCGGCTTCCCTGAATGGTCACCTTGTAGACAACCCGGCTGAGATCGTCAGCGCGCCGGCGCGTGTCTTCTGCCAGGCTCCTGAATTCCTCGGAGATCACGTAGTCGTCCAAGTAGCGACGAAAAGACTTAAGCCCCCGCGAGGACAACTCCGCTGCGGCAAGGTCACCGTGAAGGGCGGCTATGGCTCCGCAGTACGTTTTCGCGGCGTCAAGAAATAGGCCCTCCTTCTGATACTTGTAGCGGGCTGCCCGGGCACCCCGCAGGTAAGAGCGCATCTTGAGCATCTGGGCGGCGAACCGCTGCACGGTGGCGAGGAGGCCACCGTCCTGGAGGTCGCGGAAGATCTGCTGGCGGTAGGCGATCGTTGCCAAGCCTGGTGCCTTGGTGTAGAAGAATTGCGCGAGGTCGTACTCCTCACGGCCCGTGTACACGGTCTCGACCACCTGTCCCAGGTTCGTGTCGGCGAAGTACGGCGGCGGTTCGAGGAGTTCGTTCCCACCCTCTTGCCCGTCGTACATCAAGCTTTCAAAAGGCTTGACGCCGGAGGCGTCTTCGATAGGAGGCGGGCCAGCGGCCTCGGCTATCTTCCGGACGCTCATAGTGTCTCCAATGTCGATCCCAGGTCGAGACCGGGAAGCCGATCGGCTACCTCTCCAGGCCAAGAATCGCTATGGCGGCCGCGGGCGTCAGGTCCCCAGTTGCCGGAGGTCCGGCCGCTGTGCGCGCGAAGGGCTCCTGGATCACGGGAAAGGTTTCCACCCGTGCCCGCAGCCGATGCACACGCTGTGTCACGCGGAAGGCCACCCTTGGGATCGAGGGCAAGATTGCCCTCGATCCCAGCACGGGGGACTGGACACAGCTGGATTGCTGAATGCCGGGCCGGCACAAGTTCTGGCGAGTGAATACGAATCCCTGCGAGGGCTTCGGATTGGTCGGCTCTACCGGCATATGCACCGATCGTGGGCGAGGGCGCCCGCCGATCATGTTTGGGGAGCAGTGAGCCGTTTGGTCTAGGCGTGCAACTAGGCCTGACCAGCGACGGGCCACCTTCTGCAAGTGCCACCGAAGAATTGGATTTCAGATCCTTCACTGCAACGCTCCTGCCAAACGAACTTGTCACTTGGTAGGAGCCATCAGCCCATGGGGCTTCAGCAGCGAGCTCCATCGCCGTTGCTCATCATGATAGTCCCCTGCGGGGGATCCATCAAGAGGGTGCGGATCGAGCGGTCTGTCAGGCTCTCTTTCTCAGTGGCGACTGGAGGCCGGCCAACGATTAGGCGGTTTCAACGGGTCAGCGCAACGAGCCCGGTGAGCTGCTCTCTCGGCGTCATACAGCCGAGGATCTGTCCGAGCCTCTGTCAGAGGGGGCCCCGGCACCAGGCCCCGGGGGGGCGCATCCTAGCATCCGCCTTCCGGCCCCTGACCTACGCCATCGTCACGCCGGCACGAAGCGCTCCTCGCCTGCGCGTTGTCCGCAGGCCTTAGTGTCCTGGGCCCGGGTGCGCGGACTTAACCTACGCGCCGTGTTTCGGTTGTAGCCGGCGTTTGCCGCCCGTCCTTGGGGCTGGCCAGCTCCGCCGTTCGTGCGCCAACAGGCGAGGTGTAACCAGCCACCCGATCCGCCCGTCTCCTCGGACTGCCGTCCAGTCGTCCTCGTCGAAGTCGAGCCGCAGAAGCGAGGCGGTGGGCAGGTCGAACTCTGCACCGTTTGCCAGTCGTGAGGCTGCGAGCGACCAGGCCGGCTGGTGGCCGACGATCATTAGCACCTGTGAATCGCCTCCCAGGTGACGTATCGCTTCGACGACATCGTCCACCCCGCCGTAGAGTTCATCGCAGAGCGTGACCTGGCATACCCAGTTGCCGGCGGTCATGGCCAGCTCCACCGTCTGCGTCGCACGCAATGCGGGTGAAACAAGTGCGCGATCGGGGACTTGGCCGGTCACGGCCAGGAACCGGCCGATGGTGCGTGCCGCGCGCTTTCCTCGTTTCGCCAATGGCCGACGAAGGTCGTCTTGGCCGTATTCGACCTGCCAATCCGACTTGGCGTGGCGCAACATAAGGAGCGAGACCATCAACAAGATATTCGCACGTGGCGTGCCGGTGCCGCCAGGCCCCTTGTCGAATTGGAGCTCCGCTGGAGCCTGAGCACTCAAAGGCGCGCGGGATGACGGGGCCGGCCTCGCGGCGCCCATCTGGCGCCATTTTCACCAAACCCACGGCTGATGAGCCATCGTCCCGGTGTCAAAGTTGGGATTGAGCCACGCCGAAGACCAGGCGCGATAACATCGGCTCAGATTCTCTAGGTGCCAGCCGAATCTGCACAAGATTCGGGACACAATCCCCGTCAACCCCTTTGAGACACAGGATGTGAATAATCAATGTGCCCTGGTGCGGGCCTCCTTCGGTCGATTGATCCATGCCACCGCAGGCCGGTGATGGGCGGATCGGTGGTCTCGATGATGGTGGTCTGACGCCGGTCGGCCGCACCACTTTTGCGCCATGCCGGGCTTGCAGCCATATAGGATCGGCTCATGCTGCCACGGGCAGTCGGAGCGACCGAGCACCAGCGCATTCTTGAGCCAGCTAAGGGTGCCCTAGGGCTTGAAGCCGGCGGCGTAGGAGGTGCCCTCGGCCCCGGGGTGCGCGACACAGATCGTGCCGCCCGGCCGCGGAACCTGCAGCGCTGAGGCGAAGGCGTCGGCGAGGAGCTCGCACCTCTGTGTCAAAGAAAGGGACCCGTTTTGCTCAAACCCCTCAGCTCGCGGGGCCACCGGAGAGTCGGCATCGCGCTAGACCGCAAGCCTTGGATGCCGCGCTTGAGTTC
>JAJYPE010000213.1 GCA_021795585.1 Actinomycetes bacterium
CGAGGCGGACACCGTGGTGAGGGCGGCGTTCCGGATTCCCCGCCTGGCGGCGGCGCCAATGGAACCCCGGGGCTGCCTGGTCAGTTTCGACCCGGAGTCCGGCGCGTTCGACATGTGGGCTTCCGCCCAGGATCCGCACCGGCCAAAGGCGCAGCTCGCGGAGGTCCTGGGTGTCGATCCGAGCGGCATACGCGTTCGGCTCCCGGCCGTGGGAGGCGCATTCGGATCCAAGGGCGCCATCGCGCCGGAGTACGCTCTGGCCGCCTGGTGCGCACGAAGCACTGGCCGGCCGGTGCGCTGGATCGAGGATCGGAGCGAAAACCTCTCAGGCTCATATCAGGGGCGCGGCATCGAGGCGGAGGTCGAGCTGGCCGTGCATCGAGATGGGCGTTTCCTGGGTGTCCGGGGCCGCATCAGAGCGGATCTTGGCGCCTACCTCTACCCGACCACCGCGGTCGTGCCCGTGACGGTGGGTGGGCTCCTTTGTGGCGCCTATCGGCTGCCCGTCGCCGACGTCGAGGTGGAGGGGTACCTGACCAATAAGGTGCCCACCGGCCCCTATCGCGGCGCCGGAAGGCCGGAGGCCGCTTACATTGTCGAGCGTATGGTCGACCTGGCCGCTCGGCGATCCGGCATTCCCGTTTCCGAGCTGCGCCGGCGCAATTTCATCGCTCCTGAGGAGTTCCCCTACCGGACACCTCTTGGTCTCACCTATGACTCAGGGGACTATGGCCAGACATACGACGCCGCAGAGGCCGAGCTGGACGCCCGTCGCGCACGGCTGGCGCAAAGGTTGGGACCCGGCTCGGTGATCGGATCGGGCCTGGCTTTCTATATCGAACGGGCCGCTCCGGCCTTCTGGGAGAGGGGCACGGTCATCATAGATCCGGCCGGCGCGATTGTCGCCTCCAGCGGTTCCGCGTCCAACGGCCAGGGGCACGCGACGGCCTTCGCGCAGGTGGTGGCGGACGAGTTCGAAGTGGATCCAGGTCAGGTCACGGTTATCGAGGGCGACTCCGCGGACGGTGACGGGGTCGGCACATTCGGCTCCCGCTCCATGACCCTGGGCGGTGAGGCCCTTGCGGTCGCGTCGCGCGAGGTTCTGGAAGTAGCCGGTGCGGTCGCCTCCGAGATGCTCGAGGTGGATCAGGCCGATTTGCGCTACGCAGGCGGCGCATTCCACGTGGCGGGCTCACCGGAACACGAGGTGACCATCTTCGACGTCGCCACAGTGGCCAAGGAGGCGACCGGGAGCGAGCTCAGCGCCACCAACCGCTTCCGGAGCCAGGGGCCCGTCTTCCCGTACGGAGCCTACGGCGCGCTGGTGGAGCTCGACCTCGAGACGGGCAAGGTCCAATTGCACGACGTGGTCGCGGTGGATGACGCGGGAACCGTGGTCAATCCGATGCTTGCCGAAGGGCAGGTGATCGGCTCCATCATGCAGGGTGTGGCCTCGGCCTTGCTCGAGGAGGTGGTCTACGATGCCGACGGGCAGCTCCTGACGGGCACGCTGGCCACTTATCTGGTTCCCTCGGCGGCCGAAGCCTCCTACGGGATCCACAGCGAATTCCGCCAGACCGCCACGCCGTACACGACCCTGGGCGCAAAGGGGATGGGCGAATCGGGGACCATAGGTGTCCCGGGGGCGATCGCCAATGCGGTGGCCGACGCATTGAGCCAGTTAGGCATTGAGTCACTCGAGGCGCCGTACACCCCGGAGCGCATGTGGCGGCACCTTGCCGGCCGGGCGTCCTCGGGACCGAATGCCGTTGGAGGTGACCTGGATTGAACCCACGCAGTGTTACCTTGCGTGACGTGGCAAAGCTGGCGGGTGTGCACCCAGCCACCGCTTCGCGCGCGCTTAACGAGGAGGCCCGAGCGCGGGGCCTGGTGAATCCTGACACCGTGGCGCGCGTCATGAGGGCCGCCCAGGAACTCGACTACCATCCGGACCCGGTGGCGAGGTCCCTTAAGACCAGGCGCAGCCACACGGTCGGCGTGGTCATTCCGGACCTGACCAATCCGCTTTTCCCGCCCATCGTGCGCGGCATCGAGGACCGCCTCGCCCAGAGTGGCTATGTCGTGCTTTTGGGCAACACCGACAACGACAGCGAGCGCGAGAAGCTGGTGCTGACCTCGATGCGATCGCGGAGGGTGGATGCCTTGGTTCTGGCGACCGCGAGGCGCCGCTACAACCTTTTGGCGGAGCTGAACCTTTCGGACTTGCCGATGGTGTTGGTGAACCGAGTGGTCGATGACAAGGCGATCCCCTCTGTGGCAACCGATGACGTGGCCGGAATCGGCATGGCGGTTGCGCATTTGGTGGCGCTCGGCCACACCCGCATCGCCCACGTTGCCGGGCCCCAGGCCCTATCGACGGGTGCGGGGCGTCACAACGGCTTCCTGCTCGGGATGGAGGCGGCAGGTCTTGAGCCCGACCCCGCGCTTATCACCTTCGCCGAGGCGTTCTCGGTGGCGGAGGGCGTCCGCTGTGCGCGTGCGCTTCTGGCCGGCCGGGTGCGTCCAACCGCCATCGTGGCCGGCAACGACATGCTTGCCATAGGCTGCTACCAGGCGATTGAGGAGAGCGGGCTGAAGTGCCCCGCTGACATCTCGGTCGTCGGTTTCAACGACATTCCCTTTTCCAATCGGCTCTCGCCTCCGCTCACTTCGGTGAGGTTTCCGCACTATCAAGTAGGTATTGAGGCGGCCCAGCTGGTGCTGGAGCGGATACAGAGTCCCAATGGGCCGACCAAGATTCTCTTTCTTCCCCCCGAACTGGTGGTGCGCGGCTCGACGGCGCGTGCGAACGGAGTCGCCTGAACGAGCCGGAACATCCCTTAGGCGATGAGGTGACGGGCGAGAAAGTCTGCCGATTGGGGGCGGTGATGCCAGATGAGATTGGCACAGCCGTGGTTCCCCTCTTCCAGGAGGATGGTCTCAGCCTTCCCCTCGGCCTCCTCTGCCATGCGCATTCCGTCGCGCCAGTCGAATAGCCGGTCACGCTTGCCAACGATCACGAGCAGCGGCACCCGGACGGTTTCCATTCGTCCCCGCAGCGTCAGGTCGGATGCCCGGCGCCTGGCTGCCTCGTCGTCGGCTGAGTGGGATCGCTCACGGAAGGCCTCTCGAGTGAGGCCCGGAAGACGATCCCAACTTTCTCCAAGGTCATAAGGGCCCGAAAGCGAGACGCATGCCTTGATGCGTTCGTCAGCGGCGGCCATGCGCACTGCGTAATAACCCCCCAGGCTTACTCCCCACACGCCGATACGCTCGGGGTCGATCCCTTCCTCTTCCTGCAGGCGGTCTATGATCGCCGCGCCCGCCCTCTCGTAGGCCGGCTCGATTGCCAGGGTCTCTTCGGCTTCACCCTGGCCGGGCCCGTCCACGGCCAAGGTGGCGAGTCCGCGGGCGAGCATGGAGGCCTCCACCTGGCGCAGTTCCTCCTTCGTAGAGTCGAGCCCCGGCACCAGTACCACCACCGCCGCCGGTTGGGCGGCATCCTTGGGGATGCGCAGGACCGCCGGTAGGAGGGAGCCCTGGTAAACCACCTCTATGCGGCGGCCCGGTGGCTCCAGATGGGGCAGTGAGTCGGTGAGGCAGCCAACTGCGGAGCGATGGGCGGAAGCCATCGCGCCGCGATCCGGCGTGAACAGGAACTTGGCGAAGTGGTAATACGTTGCCGCGCGGGCCAGGTGCTCTCCCGCGGAGACCGTCTCGCCGGCGGCCATCGCTTCTCGCCCCATGGCCTCGTATTCGGCCGCGACACCTGACCAGGCACCGCACAGATCG
>JAJYPE010000214.1 GCA_021795585.1 Actinomycetes bacterium
ATCCTTCGCAATGGGCTGGGAGAGCGCTTCATGGAACGGGTCGCCCCCACCGTGAAGGACCTGGCTCCACGTGACATGGTCTCGCGAGCCATCCATGCCGAGATACTCGAGGGGCGCGGTGCCGGGCCTGACAAGGACTTCGTCTATCTCGATCTGACGCACCTTCCCCCCGAGCAGATCGACGCCAAGCTCCCCGACATCACCGACTTTGCTCGCACCTACCTCGGCATCGAGCCCAAAACCCAGCCGATTCCGATCCAGCCGACCGCCCACTACGCCATGGGAGGAATCCCCACCAACGTCGAGGGCGAAGTGATCGTCGACGACAAGGACACGGTGCTGCCGGGCCTCTACGCAGCAGGTGAGTGCGCATGCGTCTCGGTGCACGGAGCCAACCGGCTCGGCACCAACTCTCTACTCGACATCGTCGTCTTCGGCCGCCGCGGAGGCCGTGCCATGGCGGAATACGTCAACAGTGTTGACCATCCCGAGGTCCCCCGGGGAGTCGAAAGCGAGGTGCGGGAACGCATCGAGCGCTTCAAGGCGGCCAGTGGCGGAGAGAAGGTCGGGGCCATACGCAGCGAGCTGCAGCAGACCATGACCGAGAACGCCTCGGTGGTGCGCACCGCGGACAGCTTGCGCAATGCCCACGTCAAGATCGACGAGCTGACCGAGCGCTACCAATCCATCTCCATCGACGACAAGGGCGAAGTCTTCAACTACGACCTCGTAGAGGCCATGGAGCTGGCGCATCTCCTGGACCTGGCCAAGGGGCTCGTGGCCGGCGCCGAGGCGCGGCAGGAGTCGCGCGGTGCCCACTGGCGCGACGACTTCCCCACCCGGGATGACGTGACCTGGATGAAACACAGCCTGGCCCACCGCGGCGACGACGGCAGCGTTCGCCTCGAATACAAGGCCGTGGCCGGTGGGCGGTACCAGCCCATGGAGCGAAAGTACTGATATGACCTTGACCGCCCAGCCCCAGTCGCCGGCGACCTCCCATGAGCCGAAGGTTACAGTCCATCTCAAGATCAAGCGATACAACCCGGAGGTCGACACCCGCCCCCACTGGGAGGAGTACGAGGTGGAGATGTCACCTGGCGACCGCGTCCTCGACGCGCTGCACCAGGTGAAGTGGACGCTCGACGGGACCCTCAGCTTCCGCCGCTCCTGCGCGCACGGCGTGTGCGGATCCGACGCGGTGGTCATCAACGGTCAGAACATGCTGGCCTGTGTGAACTTGATCCGCAACGTTGGAACCCATCTCACCATCGAGCCGATCCGTGGACTGCCGGTCATCAAAGACCTGGTGGTGGACATGGAGCCCTTCTTCGCCCAGTACCGCTCGGTGCTGCCCTATCTGATTGCGCACGACGACCCGGGCTACAAGGAAAGGCTTCAGTCGCCCGAGGACCGGGAGCGCTTCGACGACACCACC
This sequence comes from Actinomycetes bacterium, assembly GCA_021795585.1. Classification (GTDB taxonomy): domain Bacteria; phylum Actinomycetota; class Acidimicrobiia; order Acidimicrobiales; family Acidimicrobiaceae; genus Acidithrix. The sequence continues at coordinate 1,439 of JAJYPE010000214.1, forward strand.
AAATGCATCCTCTGCGCCTGCTGCACGACCTCGTGCCCGGTCTATTGGGCCAATGACAGCTACGTGGGACCCGCCGCCATCGTGAACGCGCACCGCTTCATCTTCGACTCGCGCGACCAGGCAGCCGCCGAGCGCCTCGACATCCTGAACCAAAAGTCGGGCGTATGGCGCTGCCGTACCGCGTTCAACTGCACCGAGGCCTGCCCGAGGGGGATCTCCGTCACCAAGTCCATCGAAGAGGTGAAGCGAGCGATCCTCTATGACCGCGTCTAGTCCGACCCCTGCCGAATTGGCAATCCGGATTGCCGAGCGGGTCTCGGCTCCCGAGCATCTGCGTCGGCCCGGGGAATCCATCTGCCTCGAGATACAGGCGGCGGACGCTCGCGCCCGCGTCGGCATCTTCCCCGAAGGCTTTGCTCGGGCCCTCGCCACCGACGAAGAGTTCGGGGCCGCGATCACACTTCACGCCTCGGCGAGCACCGCTGCCGAGATTCTGGCCGGATCTCTCGACATTCCCGAGGCAATAACCAAAGGTCTGATCAAGGTGGAGGGACAGGTCTCCAAGCTCGCAACCATCGGGGACGTGCTCCGCGGCGAGAACGCCTGAGCCATGACCAATCGCTCCAAAGGCACACAGCGGCCTCCCCGACGCGCCGGCTGGTACAGGACTCGTTCAGCCCAAGGAGAGAAGCTCCGTTACTTTGACGGCGACTGCTGGACCGAGCGCACGCGGTCGGTGCCGTTCTGGGCGGATGGCCCGGATTGGGACCAGGTGGCGCCCTCGAGCGCGGATATCGACTCCGACAGCGGCTTCGCCGTGCGTCGGCTCTACCAGCCGGCGCGCTTCCGCGCCCACTTGCCGCCAACCCGCCGTCGGCAGCTGCGCCTGCGTGCGACACTTGCGTGGATCCTGATAGCAGTCATGATCGCCGGCACAGCCGGATCGGTGATCGTCTTTCTCACCCAGCACGGGCCGGCCCCGCGCTGAACCCACCAATCGGCCCTTTGACCAGGCCGGATTCGATGCCACGCCGTACTCTTGTGGTCGACTTCGCCGAGGGGGTATATGATTTGGCAATCACAATGACCCTTCTAATCAAGGAGGTCACCTTGTCAATTCGGGGTGTCATCGACGATCGCGTTCTCGCTACCTATCGTGAGCTGCTGGATGCCGAGGACGCGGCGTTTTACGAAGTTGAGCATGCCTACGAGGACGGTGACAGGGAACACTTCCAGGCGGATCTGGCGCTCTGGCGAAAAGCGATCCAGGCGAAGTTGAAGTATCTGGACTCCTGCGGACTGGGCGCCGAGGTTTAAGGGCCCCTGCAGGATTTGACGGGCTCCAAACCCGCCTCTGATACACACCCCGCCCCCGAGGCGGGGTGTGTGCTATCCCAGCTAGCGCACTAGATCCGGCCCGAATCCGCGAGCGCCACGGTGCGCGCAACCATCTCCACCACTTCGGAGTGACTGGTGTAAAGGGGGGCGAGGCCGAAACGGAGACGGTCGGGCGACCGGAAATCCGGCACCACCTTCGCCTCATCGATCAGTGCCCGCGTCACGGCGCGCGCTCCGGGATGACCCAGCGTCACGTGGGATCCCCGCCGCATTCCCTCCCTGGGGCTGCAAACCCTGAACGAGCGTTCCACCAGCGCCACATCAACCGCCTCGATGAACAGCCCCGTGAGGGATGCCCCCTTTGCCTCCAGTCGTTCGATGCCGGCTTCGCCTATCAGGTCCGCGCCTTGGGCCACAAGGGCTGTCCCGATGATGTTGGGGGTCCCGGCGCCGAACCGCCCGATGCCCTCACGCGGGCTGTAGGCGCTTTCCATCTCGAACTGCTCCACCTGGGAAAACCAACCCCGAACCGGGCTTTCCATGGCCGGGATGAGGTCCGAGCGCACATAAAGGTAGGCCGGCGCTCCAGGCCCCGCGTTCAGGTACTTGTAGGTGCACCCTACCGCCATTTCGCAGCCGGTGGCGGCAAGGTCGACCTTCACCGAGCCTCCCGCGTGGGAGAGGTCCCAGATAATGCGCGAACCAACCGAAGCGGCAATGGCGTTCGCCTCAGCCAGGTTCACCCGCGCGCCCGAGCGGTATGAGACCGCCGAGATGCACGCGAAGGCGACCTCGTCGTCGAAGAAATCGGCAAGGGCATCAAGTGGAAGCCCCTGGTCTATGTCCACCGGCACCTCGACCAGCTCAAGTCCGAGCTCCCCGGCCAGGCCGGAAAGCACGTAGTGATCGGTGGGAAAGTTGTCGGCTTCGATAAGCACCCGGCGCCGGCCGGGCGCGATAGCCGCCGCAGCTCGAGC
>JAJYPE010000215.1 GCA_021795585.1 Actinomycetes bacterium
GGGAAGACGTTTGCCTGTGAGAACGTCTTCGAGCCCTTGATGTAAGGGTTCCAGGATTGCAGCGCCAACCCCTTCACCAGCACGCCGTCATAGTGGCTGATCTCCGCCAGCACCGGCGGATTGCCTGCTGCGACGGCAGCGGGAAGTTTGGAGGAAGCCTTGGTTACCACCAGGGTCACCTGAACGCTCTTGTGGCTCGCATTGAACTTCGCAACCAGGGCGCTCATGGCGGCGCCGACCGGACCTCCGTTGTGGGATTCCCACAGGGTTATTGCTGTCGGCTTGCCGGTTGACGAAGCCGATGTGTTGGCTGACGCCGCCGACGCCGCCGACGCCGCGCTTCCGCATGCGCTCAAGGCCAGCGCGCCACCTGCCAGGAGGGCCAGCGACTTGGGAAGCCGCAGGCGGGGACTGCGCTGCCCCGCCTTTGCTCCCACAAGGCGGGATCCGCCTGGACTGTCGTACCTATGGTTGTTCACGGGGTGTATCATCGATTTTTGTCCTTTCAAGGCTGTCACGGTTTTGAGAGGTTGGCCGGTGTCGACTGTCGGGTCGGCGCCGGCCGGTGTTTTCCGTACTCGGCGGCCTTTTACCATCTGCCCGCCGAGGCTCCCTGAGTACTCAGAGATTTACTCCTCCGTCGCGTCCCGCCACGCCCGCGACGATGTGCCGTTGCAGCAGCAGGAAGAGGAGGACGATGGGGGCCAGCGCGATTACGACCGCCGAAGTGAGCTTTCGCCAGTTCGCCTCGAAGGTTTGCATGTAGTGGCTGAGCGCCACTTCGATCGGCTGGACCGAATGGGAAGTTGTCATGATCAGGGGCCATTGGAACTGGTTCCATGAAGTGATGAAGGTGAGCAGTATCACCGTCAGCATGGCGGGTCGGGCCAAGGGGAGGGCAACCCGCCGGATATAGCGAAGATGTCCGACCCCCTCGAGGTTGGCGACCTCCCAGTATTCGCGCGGAAGGCTCTTGAAGAACTGGCGGAAGATGAACACCCCAAAAGTCGAGGCGGCAAACGGGAGGATCTGGATCGCGTAGCCGTTGAGCAGGTGGAGGTGGAGTGCCAACGCGTACTGCGGGATCAGCAACGCCTGTGTCGGCAGCATCATGACCCCTAAGGCCACCAGGACGAATGCTCCTGAGCCGCGCAGGTTGAGTTCCGCCAGGGCGTAGCCGGCCATTGCCGAGGTTGCGACCACCAGGACGACGGTGCTGCCCGCTATCAAGATTGTGTTCAGCAAGTAATGCAGCCAATGCGTATGGGTGATCACGTAGACGAAGGCGCCGGTGTGCATGGCCGGCACGAAGCGGGGAGGTATGGAGAATACCCCGCCATGGGTGTCGAAGGCGGTGACCACAACCCAGTAGAGAGGAAAGGCGAACCCGATCGCGACCGCGGCGATTGCGACCCGGCGGAACCAGCCGGCAATGGGCATTCGAGACCACCTCATCGGTAGAAGACGATTCGATCGGAGATCCACTTCTGAACCATCGTCAAGGCCAGGATGATCAGGAACAACACGAGGCTCATCGCCGCCGCCAGGGAGAAGTGGAAATAGGTGAAGGCGGTCTGAAAGACGAGCAGCGCGTCCGTGGTGGTGGCGAATGCCGGCCCGCCCGCACCCCCGTGGGCTCCGCCCGTCATGGTGTAGATCTGAGAGAAGGCCTGCCAGGTGTTCACCGATGCCAGAACCACGACCAGGAAGGTGGTCGGTGAGATGAGCGGCCATATGATGCGCCGGAAGATCCTCGGCCCTCCCGCCCCTTCCAGCGAGGCGACTTCGATCAGTTCGCGGGGAACCCGCGACAGTCCGGCAAGGAAGATGATGACGTACAGGCCCAAAGAGTGCCAAAGCGAGTCGATCATCACTGCCGGCAGGGCCCACCTCGTGCTTTCCAGCCATCCGAGCCGGGGCAGGTGAGCGAAGCCGAGGATGGCGTTCGCCAAGCCGAAATGGGGGTTGAAGATCCAGACCCAGATGATCGAGGTGGCCACCACCGGCGTCACGTGCGGCAGGAAGACGGCGGCTCGCCAGACGCCACCCCTGCGGGCGGTCAAGCCATCCCTGAGCAGCATGGCAATGCCGAGCGCAAGGAAGGTGGTAGCCGGAATCATCACCAACGTGTAGTAGGCGGAGTTCTCGAGCGAGCGCCAGAAGAGCGGCTGGTGGACCAAGGTGACGAAATTCTTGAATCCTACGAAGTGGGCTATTGGGGAGAGCACGCTCCAGTGATAAAAAGCCAGGTAGAAGAGGTATAAAGCGGGAAGGTAGAAGAAGAGGATGAAGACCGAGGCGGCCGGCGTCAGCAGGCCATAGCCGACCAGGCGGTTCTTGAGGCGACGCCTGCGCGCCCGCGCCTTTTCCCGATGCGCGCCGGAATCGAGATCGAACCCTGCACCGGCGTCGCCGAGTTCGTGCGCCGTGGATTGTGACTGGGTCAGCATGCGCACCCGACCTCACCCAGCCGCTTGCGGACTCGTCGCGCCGCCCTGGCCGGCGAGAGCGAAGGAGAGGTTCACGGGGGCTCGTTCTGTCAGCCTCAAGCCGGTCGAGGGGTCGAAGAGGTGGATCTCCTCGTCGTCGCAGGAAAGCGTGACGACGTCGCCGCGACGCAGGTCGTGGTCGGGGGGAAGCTTGGCGACAAGTGGCAACCGCTCGAGCGGAGACATCAGGTTCAAGTGAACCTGGAGGTGAGTCCCGAGCTGCTCTACCAGGGCGACCCGGCAATCGCAGCGCAGCGCTCCGGAGGGGCCGTCGAGTCGGAGACCCTCCGGGCGCACACCTATTACCGCTTCTGCTCCACCGTTTTCGCGCAGGCGGGAGAGGAGGCCCGCCGATGCAGTGACCGTGGAGGCGCCGGGGCCATGGCGCTCGAGCAAGTGGAGCGGCATTCGCAGCAGATTCATGCCGGGTGATCCGATGAAGCCTGCCACGAAGGTGTCGTTGGGGGCGAGGTAGAGCTCCCGAGGGGTTGCCACTTGGCGCACCCTCCCGGCGTCCATCACCACGATCCGGTCCGCGAGGGTGAGAGCCTCCACTTGATCATGGGTGACGTACACGGTGGTGATCCCGTGCTCGGCGTGCAGCCTTGCGATCTCCATTCGCATCTGCTCGCGCAGATTTGCGTCCAAATTCGAGAGCGGCTCGTCCATGAGGAAGACCGATGGCCTGCCAACCAGGGCTCGGCCCAGGGCAACGCGCTGTCGTTGTCCCCCGGAAAGCTCGCGCGGCCGGCGCCTCCCATGCTCGGAGAGGCCCAGCATCGTCAGGACTTCCCCGACCCTGGCTGCGGTCCTGGCCTTGGACTCGCCGCGTGAGCGCAGGCCGAAGGAGAGGTTCTCCTCAACCGTCATGTGGGGATAGAGCGCGTAGTTCTGGAATACCATGCCGACTCTGCGGTCGCTGCCGGGTACGTCGTTCACCACCCTGTCGTCGAAGCGTATGGATCCGGAATCCGGCTGCTCGAGACCGGCGATCATCCGCAGCGTCGTGGACTTGCCGCAGCCCGAAGGTCCGAGGAGCACCACAAACTCACCGTCGTGGATTTCGAGGTCGACGCCATCCAGCGCCGGAGCGCGGGTGTTTGCGAAGCTCTTTGTGAGCCCTTCGAGTGCGATTGCGGTCATTCCAACTCCCGTCGTGGAACTTCCTTTGCGCCGGCTGAGGCCGTCGCCGGATCGGTTGTACCGGATACAACTTCTATCCACCGGGGATGTCCAGAAGCTGACCGATGACCGGCTTTTG
>JAJYPE010000216.1 GCA_021795585.1 Actinomycetes bacterium
GTTCGTCAAGCGGGGAGTGCCCTCCAGCCTCTATTTCGACAACGGCAGCCCATTCATCACTGCCCCCCTGGAGCGCACCTGCGCGGTCCTGGGGATCCGCCTGATCCACAGCAAGCCGTACTCGCCTCCCTTATCCGGCTAATGCGAAGCAGTTAGTAGTCGTAGGAGTGGGTGGGGGTACGGGGGAGGGTTGGAAAACCTGTGAACTTGTGGAAAACCAGGCCGAGTTCAGTTCACCTGGCAGTCTGGTTGACCTGCGGAGTAGGGGTGTGCGATAAATACGTCTCGTGGCGGAACTCGGACTCACGGTGGAGAAATGCGAAGGACGTTGGGCCCTGGTCGGCACGGCTGCTGAGGGCTTCGCTGTCGTCAACGACTACCTCGGATACCTGGCGGACCGGGCCTACTCCGAGCTCACCGTCCGCTCTTACGCCTTCGACCTGCTCAGCTTCGCCCGTTGGCTGCTGCAGGAGGGCGTGGGGGTGCACGACGTCACCACTGAGCTGCTGCTGCGCTTCCTCACGCATTGCCGCACGGCGAGGCTTCCGCAACGACCCGGGGACAACGTGTTCTCGATTCGTGACGGCCGCAACACCGGCTACGCGCCCACCACCATCAATCGACGGCTGGCGGCGGTCAGCGGGCTGTTCGGATATCGCTCGATGCGAGATCCCACCGTGCCGAACCCGGTTCCGCGTGGTCGGGAAGCACGCGTCGCCAGCAAGGCTGAACGGGGCGGCCTCCTCGGTCACCTGGCGAGGCCCGGCCCACGGTCGGCCCTGCGGGTTCGCGAACCGCGCCGCCTGCCTCGTGGTCTGCAGCCGGAGGAAACGAGAGCGCTGCTCGGAAGCTTCAGGACCATCCGGGACCGCTCCATTGCGGGGCTGATGCTCCTGAGCGGCCTGCGCTCGGGGGAGGTTCTCAGCCTCCGCGTGAGCGACCTCGACATTCCCAGAGGCTGGGTCCACGTCTCCGGCAAGGGCAACAAGGAGCGCCGGGTGCCAATGGATCCCGAGGTCGGCGCGCTGGTGCAGTCGTACCTACTGGTGGAACGTCCTGAGAGCGAGGCTCGCGAACTGTTCCTGGTGGCCAAGGGTCCTCACCGAGGGGGACCGCTGACCGCCGCTGGGCTGCGCACGATCTTCCGCTACCACCGGGAGCGGGTCGGAGTACAGGCAGGCCATCCGCACGCCTTGCGCCACACATTCGGCACTGCCCTGGCGGAGGCTGGTGTCGATCTCGCGGTGCTCCAGGCTCTCATGGGACACGACCACATCGACTCCTCGGTGGCGTACATCCACCTGGCACCGCCCCACCTGCGCGCCGCCTATGACGCGGCCCGCTCTCGTCAACGCGCGTGGAGACTGCCCACATGAGGCCGGGGCCTCAGCCGGTCACCGTGCCGCCTGCGGCGGCGCAGCTCCACCACGACTACCTGGCGTGGCTGGCTCGGCGCGGCGTCGGCAACAGGTCCTTCTACAGCGGCGCCCGTACCTTTCTCGCTCGGTTCCCCCGACCGCAACTCTGGGCTGACCAGCCCCTTTCGCAGCAGCTGTCGCTCGGCTCACAGGTGCGCCCGCTCCTCAACTTCCTGATGCTGCACGGGCACCTCCGTCCTGGCTACGACTTCCTGCTCGAGAGCAAGTTCCACAAGATCCTTTCCGAGGCTGCACTGAGTCCGCTGGGCCCCGACTTCGTGCGGTTTCGGGAGGGCGCGATTGCCATCGGATACGCAAGCGCCAACGCCATGGCTTCGCAGGTTGCCCTACGGATGCTCATCCAGACCGGCCGGCCGCTGAACGGCTTCGTCAGCGAGGACTTCGCCGAGTTCTGGGCGGCAGTAGAACGGCGCGAAGCGAGGAACGGACGGCGCCTGCCCCATTATCGGAACGCGATCTACGGCACTCGGGCTGTCGTCTATCACCTGGGCGCCCCGCTGGAGCCAGCTCCCAAGCGGTCCACCCTCTGGCGCTGGAGCTGGGAGCATCATCTTCAAGGCGTGCCGGAAGGCATCCGGCCTGCCATGGTGCGCTATCTGGAGTGCTGCGTGGGCACGCATGCCCGCAACACGATCCAGCACACCGCCTCCCGTCTTGCCCACTTTGGGCGACACCTGGGGACCACCGATCCTCAGCTGAGTTCTCTCGCCCAATTGGACCGCCGCCGTCACATCGAGCCTTACCTCTCGGCAGTCGCCTCCGCCCGGCACTGGCACACTGGCGAGCCACTCTCCGCCTCGGAGCGGCGCGGCCGAATCCAGGCGGTTGGGCGCATGCTAGAGCAGATCTCCGAGTGGGGCTGGCCGGAGGCGCCCTCCCGCCGCCTTGTTTTCCCGCGTGACGCGCCCCGGCTGCCAAGAGCCTTGCCTCGTTATCTCCCACCCGACGTCGACCGGCGCCTGGCGCGCGCCCTCGAGGCCTGGCCAAACCGCATTCGCGCTGACGCCTTGCTCCTCCAACGCGCCACCGGGCTTCGCATCGGAGAGCTCGTCGACCTGGAGCTCGACTGCATCCACGAGGTTCCCGGCCAGGGCGCCTGGCTGAAGGTGCCACTTGGCAAGCTCGACTCCGAGCGCATGGTGCCACTCGACGAGGAGACACTAGCGGTCGTCGACCGTATCGTCGAGCACCGTTCGCCGGGCCGGCCGCTGCGGCACCCCCGCAGCGGCCGACTGGTCGAGTTCCTACTCACCCACCAGGGCCGCAGGATCTCCGTCTACACGCTGCGCGACGAACTGGCTGCGGTGGCTCGTGCGGAGGGACTGCCGCCAGTCACCCCACATCAGCTCCGGCACACATATGCCACGGCGCTTGTCAACGCCGGTGTCAGCCTTCAGGCCCTGATGATGCTGCTCGGACACCAGACCGCCACCATGAGCCTGCGCTACGGGCGGCTATTCGACGCCACCGTCCGCGCCGACTATGAGCGGGCCCTGACCCTGGCCAAGGAGCGCATGGGGCCGATCCTGCCAGAGGCGCCGGCACAGACCCATGAGGGGAACTGGAGGGAGCTGCCGGTCATCAAGGCCAGGCTGACGGGCGGGTACTGTCTGCGCACCGCTGCCCAGGGGCCGTGCGCCTACGCAAACATCTGCGAGCACTGTCCCAACTTCCGCTCCGAGCCCGGGTTCCTGCCCATCCTCGCCACCCAGAAGGCTGACGCAGAAGCTCTCATTGCCGACGCCGAAGCTCGTGGTTGGGGTGATGAAGCCGCGCGTCATCGTCGCCTCGTCGAGCGTCTCGACCTGCTCATGCAGCGTGCTGAGGGAGAATGAGGAAGCCCAATCTTGAGCGTCAGGTCGAGGAGGCCTGCGCGGAACTCCTGGCGAACGGCCAGCACGTCACCCTCGCTGAAGTCGCCGCCCGCGCCGGTATCGGCAAGGCGACCATCTACCGGCGGCCGGAGCTCCGTGCCGTCGTCGAGGAGCACCGCGCGCGCGGTCGCGAGGCTCTCACTCTCAGCGGCCTCGCCGTCCAAGTCGACCAGCTCCGCCGAGGCCTGGAGGCGGTGGCCGGCAAGGTTCGTCTGCATGAGGAGTCACTGCGGCGACTTGAGCGACGGACGCCCCCGCCTTCAGCTTGACCCGCTGCACCAACTCAGTCCTGCGGCAGCGCCGACCAGATTAGCCGGTTAACCTCAAGGTAGGGGCAAGCAGGAAAGGCTCAATCGCCTGATTCGAGAGCGGTTCCTGCTGGAGGCGGAAGCGGCTGGGATCGCGGATCTTGAAGAGCTCAACGA
>JAJYPE010000217.1 GCA_021795585.1 Actinomycetes bacterium
CCAGGGCGATCTGAGCCGAAGTCGCGTCGTGGGCTTTTGCGATGCGGACCAGCGCGGCCAGGAGCGGCTGCATCCGTTCCAGGGAGTCTGGGGCGAAGTTGCGGTTCATACGACGGATGTCGCGGGGCCGATTGGAGCGGCCATACTTGCCCGACAACACCCCTTGCTCGATCGGCGAATAGGCGATGACCACCTTGGAGTTGGCAAGTGCGTAGGGAAGATGCTCGGCCTCGGGACGCCGTTCGAGAAGAGAGTAATGAACCTGGTTGGAAACGATCGGCGCCTTGGCCATTCCGCCAAGGCGGTCCCAGGCGGCCACCGAGAAATTGGACACCCCAACCGACCTCACCATGCCCCGGTCGACAAGGGCGTCCAGCGCGCCCGCCAGGCGGTCCAGGCGGTCTACGGGATTCGGGAAGTGCACCTGGTAGAGGTCGATCGCCTCGACTCCCAAGCGCCGCCTGCTCTTGGTGCACCGCGACGTCACGTACCCGGGCGAGTAGGTGAACGGTACGATTTTGGAAGCGATCACGGCTCCGCTCGGCACCTGGGCCAGCACCGACCCAATGATCCTCTCCGACGCGCCGAAACCATACATCTCGGCAGTGTCGATGAGATTCACGCCCAGCTCGAGCGCGCGCTCGATTATCCGTTTGGCCGTGTCATCGGCGTAGTGCGAACCGTAGTTCCACTCTCTCGAGCCGAACTGCCAGGTGCCCAGACCGATTACGGAGGCGCGGGCCTGGCCCAAGTCGACATAGCGCATGTGACCATGCTATTGCCGCTCGGGCCCGCTCGCCTTGTGACGTCTTGGGCCAATGCCGGGGCCTGCTACTTGGGCGGCATCCTAAGCGCGCCATCCAAGCGGATCACCTCGCCATTGAGGTACCCGTTGCGCACGATCTCGCCCACCATGGAGGCGAAGTCCTCGGGCACTCCCAGGCGGTGCGGGAAGGGCACGCTGGCTGCGAGCAGCTTGCGGATCTCCTCGGGCAGCTGCCCGAGGAGCGGGGTGTCCATGATTCCCGGGGCGATGGTGACGACCCGGATTCCCACCGCCGCCAGGTCGCGAGCGGCCGGAAGAGTCAATCCCACGATGCCGCCCTTGGATGCGGAGTAGGCCACCTGTCCGATCTGGCCATCGAAGGCCGCGATGGAGGCCGTGTTCACGACGACTCCGCGCTCGCCGTGCTCGAGCGGCTCAACCCTGGACATGGCCTGGGCGGCGAGGCGTAGGACGTTGAAAGTGCCGATCAGGTTGACTCGTATGACCCTCTCGAACGCGTCCAAGCTGTGAGGTGTGCCGTCCTTGGCAATGGTCCTCTCACCCACGCCTATCCCGGCGCAGTTCACGGCCACCCTAAGGGGAGCCTTCGAGGCGGCGAATTCGACCGCGGCCTGGACTTCGGTCGCGTCAGAAACGTCGGCCACGATGTAGGTGGCCAACTTCCCGAGCGATTCCGCCATGTCCTTGGCCCGGGCCTCGTCCCGGTCCACGAGAGTGCAGTAGGCGCCCGCCTCGACGAGCATCTTGGCGGTGGCTGCTCCGAGCCCGGAGGCACCGCCGGTGACAATTGCTGATGAGCCGCTGATGTTCATGCCCTCGACTCTATGCTTCGGCGGAGCCACAGGCGAGACCATTGCCGATTTGGAGGTGCGAGAGGCTCTACTTTGCCTGCGCCATCCGGTGTGCGGCGGAATTGGCAAGCACGTCGGCCATTTCGTTGTACGTGTCTCCCGAGTGGCCCTTCACCTTCACGAAAACGAGACCCTTGCGCGCCTTGAAGTGATCGATCACCGGCCGCCACAGATCCAGATTGGCCACTTGCGAACCGGACGCCGTCCTCCATCCCTTGCGCTCCCAGCCGACCCACCACTTCTGGTTGAAACAGTTGACGACGTAAGCCGAATCGGAGTGGACGCTGAGATCTTCGTCGAAACGTTCGAGCACCCGCAGCACAGCCAGCAGCTCCATGCGCTGATTGGTGGTCCGGCTCTCTCCGCCGGAGTCGCTTTCCCCGCCCGGAACCAGCCAAGCCCATCCTCCCGGGCCTGGATTTCCCAGGCAAGCCCCATCCGTGTAGACGTCCATCGGCCTCCCGCCCTCGATCGCCGCCATTGCAGCCTATGCCGCCCGCCGCCTGGCCAGCGGCCCCGCCCAGCGCCGGAAACCACGAACCTGACATAGGTAACAATCAGTGCGAGAATATACGTATGATCATTGACGGCTTCTCTCACCAAATCCCCGACATCGATCCGGATGAGACCTCGGAGTGGGTCGACTCCTTCCATTCCCTGGTCGAAGGGAAGGGGCGCTCGCGGGCCACATACATTCTCATGCGCCTTCTCGACGCCGCCAGGTCCAACCAGGTCGGCTTCCCGGCCACCGTTTCCACGCCTTACATCAACTCCATCCCTCCCGAGCAGCAGCCGTGGTTCCCCGGTGACGAGGAGATGGAGAGGCATATGCGCCGCTACATCCGCTGGAATGCTGCTGCCATGGTGACCAGGGCCAACGTCAAGTCCGACGGCCTGGGCGGCCACCTGGCCACTTACGCCAGCTCCTCCGCCCTTTACGAGGTGGGCTTCAACCACTTCTTCCGGGGCAAGGCCGCAGGCAGCGCCGGGGACCAGGTCTTCTTCCAGGGCCACGCCTCGCCCGGCATTTACGCCCGTGCCTTCGTGGAGGGCCGTCTGGACGAGAGTCAGATGGACAACTTCCGCATGGAGACAGCCGGCGGCGGCCTCTCCTCTTACCCGCATCCCCGCTCCATGCCCGGATTCTGGGAGTTCCCCACGGTGTCCATGGGCATTGGCCCATTGACCGCGGTCTACCAGGCTTACTTCAACCGCTACCTGATGAATCGCAAGCTCCACGACACCTCCGAATCCAAGGTGTGGTCCTTCGTCGGTGACGGCGAGTTCGATGAGCCCGAGACGGTTGCGGGGCTCGCGCTTGCCGGGAGGGAAAAGCTTGACAACCTGATCATGGTGGTGAACTGCAATCTGCAACGCCTTGACGGACCGGTGCGAGGCAACGGCAAGGTGATCCAGGAGCTCGAGGCCACTTTGAGAGGCGCGGGCTGGAACGTCATCAAGGTCATCTGGGGAAGCGGCTGGGACGAGCTTCTCGCCCGGGACGTCGACGGGGTCCTTCTCAACAAGATGAACTCAACCTGCGACGGCGAGTACCAAAAGCTGGCCACCGAGTCGGGCGCCTATATCCGCGAGCACTTCTTTGGCCCCGACCCCCGGCTGCGCCGCATGGTGGAGCACCTCTCGGACGAGGATCTCCAGCGTCTCCCCCGCGGGGGCCATGACTACAAGAAGCTGTATGCAGCCTACAAGGCGGCCGTGGAGCACGCGGGGGCACCGACCGCCATTCTGGCCAAGACGGTGAAGGGCTGGACTTTGGGTTCGGCCATCGAGGCGCGCAACGCCACGCACCAGGTCAAGAAGATGACCTCCGACCAGATGATGAAGATGCGCGACACGCTGCACCTCACGGAGGAGATCCCCGACTCGGCCTTCGAGGGCAAACTGCCTCCATATCACCGCCCCGCTCCCGGCACTCCGGTTTACGAGTACATGCAGCAGCGCCGGCGCCAGCTGGGGGGAAGCCTGCCGGAGCGCATCGCGCACCGCAACCCGGTCCAGGACCCCAACCCGGCCGCCTTCGAGGAGTTCTTCGCAGGCTCCGGCAAGGTGCAGGTCTCCACGACGATGGCCTTCGC
>JAJYPE010000218.1 GCA_021795585.1 Actinomycetes bacterium
CTCCACCTCACCCTTGTCAAGCCGCAGCGAAGCCAACGGGTTGGAACCAACAAAGGAGTATCGCGACCAGCGCTCACCACGTTCGACCGATTCGAGCAGAAAGGAATGGCGCCCCTCGGCGGCGAGCGCCCGGTAAAGCGCCACCGGGGTGAGTTCGTCGGCGAGGAGCTCTCGGAAGACCGGGACCATTCTCGCTCCGAGGGCGGCCTCGGCAAACGCCTCCCGGCTCATGGATCCGCTGCGCATGCCGGCCACGGTCACGCCTCCCGTCAGCCCAGCGCTATCTCGCGGAAGAAGCAGGTGCGGTTGCCCGTGTGGCAGGCGCCCTTGCCGTGCTGGATGACGCGCACCAATAGGGTGTCCCCATCGCAGTCGTAATAGAGCGATCGCACCTCCTGGATGTCGCCGGAGGTGTCGCCCTTGGCCCAGAGTTCCCGCCGGCTCCGCGAGAAAAAGACCGTGCGCCGGCGCTCGACGGTGAGGCGGAGCGACTCCTCGTTCATCCAGGCCATCATCAAGACCTCGCCGGTCCCGTCCTCCTGGACGATGGCGGGCACCAGGCCATCGGAGTTGAACTTGACTTCGCCGAGCACTGCCTCCAAGGCGGTGGTCACAGGTAGAGCCCCGTCTCGGTCACGATCCGCTCGGAGGCAACCGCGTGTATGTCGCGCTCGCGCAGGATCAGATAGTCCTCTCCCTGCACCTCGACCTCGTAGCGGTCGTCGGGGCTGAAAAGGACGGTGTCCCCTGCGGTGATCGAGCGCACGGAAGGGCCTACAGCCACCACCTCGGCCCAGACCAGCCTCTTGGCCACCTGCGCGGTGGCGGGAATGAGAATCCCCGAGCGGCTGTGCCTCTCGCCCTCGCTGGCGGGCAGTGCCACCAGCAGGCGGTCCGCGAGCATGGTTATCGGCTGTTTCCCCTTGTCGTCCGGCATCACTCGACTTTCTCGGCGCTGAACCAACCAGCCTAGTGGCGGGTCATGCCTTGAGGCGTTTGCGCCTGCAAGGGGCCGCCAGGCGGCCTGACCGAGATTCCCGCCTCCAGGAGTGACTGCTTGACCTCGGCCACGGAGAGCTCGCCGAAGTGAAAGACCGAGGCGGCAAGGAGGCCCGTCACCCCGGCGACGCGTGCGCCTTCCACGAAGTGCTCCGCAACCCCCACTCCACCTGAGGCGATCACCGGGACGTGCACGCGCTCGGTCACCGCCCTCAACTGGGCGATATCGAAGCCGCTCTTGGTGCCATCGGTGTCCATGGAGGTGAGAAGCAGTTCGCCCGCCCCGAGGCGCTCCCCGACCACGGCCCAGGTGACCAGATCCAAGCCGGTGGCCCTACGCCCGCCATGGGTGTAGACCTCGAAGAAGCCGCCGTTGAAGCGCGCGTCTATGGCCAGCACCACGCATTGAGAGCCGAACTCGGCGGCAATCTCGGCGATCAGGGCGGGCCGTTCGATGGCGGCCGAGTTGACCGAGACCTTGTCCGCGCCCGCGCGAAGCATCGCCCGGGCATCCTCGACGCTGCGGATGCCGCCGCCGACCGTCAGGGGGACGAAGACCTCCCCGGCAGCGCGCTCTATCAGCCCGATGGTGGTTGCCCGGCCCTCGGACGACGCGGTGATGTCGAGGAAGACCACCTCGTCCGCGCCGGAGCGGTCGTAAAGCGCGGCCAGCTCCACCGGGTCGCCGGCGTCGCGAAGCGAGACGAAGCGGGTGCCTTTGACCACCCTTCCCGCATCGATGTCAAGGCAGGGAATCACCCGAACCGCTTGCAAAGGTCCACCGCCTCCTCGACCTTGAATCGGGCCTCCTGGATGGCCTTCCCGGAGATGGCCCCCCAGAGGCCCTCCTCTCCCCCGCCTCCGATCGCCGCAAGCGCCGTGAGGTCGGCGAGGCTGGAGACGCCGCCACTGGCGACCAGGTCAATGCCCAGGCGATGGCAGAGGGCCGCCAGCTCGGCGTAGGTCCCCACGTCCGGACCCGAGAGTGTCCCGTCCCTGGAAATGTCGGTGACCACCACCGCAGCCACGCCCGCACCGGCGGCGGCCTTGACCGCGCTGCGCAGCTCAACGTCGCTCTGCTCCTCCCAGCCCTCCAGTGCACAAAGGCGCCGGCCGTCGACGCGGCGGTAGTCCAGGCCAGCGGCGATGCGCCCGGGATGGGCCGCGCACATCTCGGCCAGGAAAGCCGGATCGCTGAGAGCCTTGGTGCCGATCACCATCCTCTCCACACCGATGGCGGAAAGCTCCGCGGCGTCGGCCGCGCTGCGGATTCCGCCTCCCACCTCGAAATGAGCGCCTCCCGCGGCCACCAGCTCGGAGATGATTTCGCGATTGCTCCCGCCTTTGTTCCGTGCCGCATCCAAATCCACGAGGTGGATCCAGGCGGCCCCGGCCCGGATGAACTCGTCCACCTGCTCGCCGGGGTCCCCATAATCGGTGGCCTGGGCGTAGTCACCCTTCACCAGCCGCACGGAGCGGCCGCCCAGAAGATCGATGGCGGGAACGAACTCCATCGTCACCCCTTCTCCGCCGCGATGCGCGCGAAGTTCGAGAGCATCGCCAGCCCCAGGCCGGACGACTTCTCCGGGTGGAACTGGGTGGCAAAGAGGTTGCCGCGCTCGATCGCCGCGGTGAACTCGCCGCAATAGTCGGCGGCCGCGGAGGTCTCAGCCACCAGCGGCGCCGCATAGGAGTGCACGAAGTACATCCAGGGTTGCGGGCCGAGGCCCTCGAAGAGCGGCGAGCGCTCCCCCACCGTGGTCAGGCGCAGCCGGTTCCACTGCATCTGCGGTATCGGCAGGTCGCAGTCGAAGCGCCGGATCACCCCGCCAAGGACGCCCAGGCCCTCGGCCTCGGGCGACTCCTCGGAGCCCTCGAAAAGGAGCTGAAGCCCCACGCAGACACCGAGCAGTGGAATCCCGCCGGCGAGTGCAGCCATTACAACCTCGTCGAAGCCGTAGCGACGCAGCTCGCGGGCGCAGGCCCCGAAAGCTCCGACCCCCGGCAGGACCACCCCGGAAAAGTCGGAGGGGTCCGCCGCCCGGGTCACCAGGCGCGCCGGGGCGCCGATGGCGGAGAGGGCCTTGGCGACCGATCCCAGATTCCCGATGCCGTAGTCCAGGACCGCGATGGGGCGATTCTCGGCGCCGTCCGTCTCGCCACCCGGGCTCAAAGCACCCCCTTGGTCGAGGGTACCTCCGTGCCCTCGACGACCTTGGCGGCGCGTATCGCGCGGGCAACCGCCTTGAAAGACGCCTCCAGGACGTGATGCGCGTTCTTGCCCCGCACCAGCTCGATATGCAGGCAGATGCCGGCAGCGTTGACGAAGGCGCGGAAGAACTCTTCCGCAAGTTGCGGGTCCATGGCGGGACTCCCCAGCGGCGCCATGGAGGTGGTGTCGATCTGGTAGTGCAGGTAGGGGCGGCCGGAGAGGTCGAGGGCCACCGACACCAAGGCCTCGTCGAGTGGGATCGAGACCGAGGAATAGCGGGCGATCCCGCCCTTGGCGCCCAGCGCCTCGCCGAGCAGCCCGCCCAGGACGATTCCGACGTCCTCGACCAGGTGGTGGGCGTCCACCTCGATATCCCCGTCGGCCTTCACCTCGAGATCCAAGCCACCGTGCTTGGCCAGCTGAGCCAGCATGTGGTCGAAGAAGGGTATTCCGCTGTCGATCGACCAGCTGCCGCTGCCGTCCAGC
>JAJYPE010000219.1 GCA_021795585.1 Actinomycetes bacterium
CCCTGGCCGCCAATGCGCACTTCCCCATCGCCACGTACACCCTCTACAGCTCCATCGACGCGCTTCCGGTCAACTTTCCCAACGCGGCCGCCATCGGCTGGCTCCTGGTCGCCTCGGCGCTGGTGCCCGTCTATCTCCAACGCCGCCTTACCAAGTCCAAGAGCTACGCCATCGTCAGCGGGCGCCGCCGCTTCGCAAAGCGCGTGGAGGTGGCCGGCACGGCGCGCTGGATCCTCTATGCCATCCTGGGCACGGTCTTCCTTCTTGCCATTTGCGTTCCGGTGCTCGGCCTGGTGAGCGCGTCGCTCACCGCCGGCCTGGGCAGCCAGGTCGGGGCGGCGACGCTGACCCTTTCCAACTACCGCCGAGTCCTTTCGACCACTCTGCTCGGCTCCCCTCTTCATTACTCAGCATGGATGTCATTTGCGACGGCTACAGCCACCATCGCGTTCGGCGCCTACCTGGCCCGCATCCTCGCACGTCGCGACCAGGGAGCCGCGGCCCGTGCCCTGGATCTGCTCTTGATCGGCTCGGTGGCCCTGCCCGGGATCGTGCTCGGGGCCGGTTACATCTTCAGCTACAACCAGCCCTTCCTCTCCGACGTCGGGATAAACCTCTACGGAACCTCCAAACTGCTCTTCCTCGGCTACCTGGCATCCGCACTGCCGGCCACCTCGCGCATCCTGGTCGGCCCGCTTGCCCAGGTGCAGTCGAACATGACCATGGCGGCAAGGGTGCACGGAGCCACTCCGATCCGGGCGTGGATGCGGACGGTGGCGCCCATCCTTTCCCGAGCCCTTCTCTCCGCATGGCTGCTCACTTTCGCCAAGACACTGCTCGAACTGCCTCTTTCGCAGCTTCTGTATGCACCAGGATCCCTGCCGCTCTCGGTCGCCATAAACAAGCTGACCGCGGGATACGACTACGGCGGAGGCACGGCGATGTCCGTGATCGCCCTCACCGCCGCTCTGGTCGTGATCGGGGTGGCAAACGGACTGTATCGCCTGCTCGCACCGCGCGGCTGGCAAAAGATGGGAGGCATGATCGATGACTGAGTTGACCGCAGGCCGGGCGCCGGCAGTCGTGCTGCGTGGCGTGGCCAAGAGCTACGACGGCAAGCGCGACGCCATAGCCGAGATGAGCCTGGAGGTTGGCCATGGCGAATTCGTGGTGCTGCTCGGGCCATCGGGATCGGGAAAATCCACCATCGTTCGCGCCATCGCCGGCATCGAGCGGATCGACCGTGGCAGCATCGAGATCTTCGGCCGCCAGGTGGCCGGAGATCGCCTGCACGTCGCCCCGGAGGACCGGGGCGTCTCGATGGTCTTCCAGGACTACGCGCTCTGGCCGCACATGACGGTCCTCGACAACGTCGCCTTTGCCCTCAAGCGCGCCAAAGTCGGTTCACGGGACCGCAAGGAGAAGGCGTCTGAAATGCTCGCCCGAGTCGGCCTCGGAGGCAAGGAGGGCCGTTATCCAGGTGAGCTGAGCGGCGGCGAGCAGCAGCGGGTCGCGCTGGCACGCGCTCTGGTGGGCCACTCCGGGCTGGTCCTCTTCGACGAACCTCTCTCCAACTTGGACGCCGACCTCCGAGAAAAGCTGCGCCTCGAGATCGCCACTCTGACTCGCGAAACCAACGCGAGCGTCATCTATATCACCCACGACCAGGCGGAGGCGTTCGCACTGGCGGACAAGATCGGCGTCCTGGCGGGAGGTCGCCTGATACAGATGGGTGAACCCGAAGATATCTACCAGCGGCCGGTGAACCCCTTCATCGCGCGCTTCACCGGGCTGGCCGGCGAGCTCGCGGGAAAAGTTTTGGCAAACCCGGCTCCCGGCCTGGTCGAGGTGGAGGTACCAAGCGCGTCGGCTGTGCTGCGCGCCAGGATGGTGGGCCGGCTCGAGCCCGGCGATATGGCCACCGTCGCTCTGCGGCCGTTCGCTCTGGCCATATCCGACGCCGACGAGCCCTCCATCGAGGCTAGGGTCTTGGACGTCGCCTTTCGCGGCAGAGGATACGAGCACGCGCTTGCCCTTGGCGGGAACGTCATCTCCTCGGTCTTTTGCGCCGAGAGGCACCCGCGCGGAAGCAAGGTCTCAATATCCGTGGATCCCGCCGGCTGCCTCGCATTCTCGGAGGCCGAAGAGGTTGCGGTGGCCGCCGTGCATGATCCGGCCGCGGACGGAGCGGAGGACGAAGCGATCGCATTCGATCTGACGGAGTACGCATTATGAGTTCATTCGTGCTGGTGGCAGCAGTCTTTTTGGCGTCGTCCGTAGAGATGGTGGAGGCGCTGACCATCGTGCTGGCGGCAGGAACCCGCAGCTGGCGTTCGGCGCTCGAGGGCACTGGCGTGGCCATCGTCGTGCTCGGGCTTCTGGTGGGGATAGTTGGCATTCCCCTGGTCAAATACGTGCCGATCTCGACAATGCGCCTGGTCATTGGGGCGCTGCTCCTGATCTTCGGCCTGCAGTGGCTGCGCAAGGCGATCCTGCGGGCCTCGGGGCTGAAGGCGATGCACAACGAGGACGAGATCTACCAGAAGGAGGTGGCCAGGCTCGGCGCCATTCCCGGCTCCACCACCGGCCGGGACGCCACCGCATTCACCGTTGCCTTCAAAGGTGTCGTCCTCGAGGGCCTCGAAGTTGTGATCGTGGTGCTGACTCTTGGCGTTGCAAACCACCGCCTCGCCTTGGCGGCGTATGCGGCCGCGGCAGCGGTTCTGATAATCGGGCTGATCGGTGTGGTCGTCTCGCGGCAGCTCTCCAAGGTTCCCGAGAACGCCATGAAAATGGCCGTCGGCCTGATGCTGGTCAGCTTCGGCAGCTTCTGGTCCGGGGAAGGCATGGGAGTCCACTGGCCGCTGTCGGACCTCTCGATCCTCGGCCTGATCGCCCTTTACGGGCTGGCGACATCCATCATGATCAAGGTTCTTGGCGGAGTCCGCCCCCGTCTAGCGACAGCGGAGGAAGCCCGATGACGCGGATGGCGAGGGCCTTTGCAATGTTCTGGTGGGACTTCCTCGTCGGCGACACCCCCGAACTCACCATAGGTGTCCTTGTGGCGCTCGGTGCGGTCTACCTCTTCCCTAAGGGCTCCACCGTTGCCGGCACTGTTCTTTACGCGGTCGTGGTGGTGACGGTGGCCCTGTCGCTGACCATCGAGGCGCGCCGCATGGCCAAGCGCTCGGGGCGTAGCCGCTAGGCACTCTCCAAAAGCCCCGCCGACCGTTCGCACCCGCCAAGATCCAAGGTCCGATAGCGGAGCCGCCAAGTAGCCGTGCCAGTATTTGTGGAATCCCTCGGGGGAAATTCATCACATCCAACTTCAGCCGTAGGCTGCTGCATGCAGTTGGCGGGCACCTGCCCCTATCGTTGTTGACCGTGGCAGACCAGTCACCATAGCACCTTCGCTTTTACAGGGGGTTCGGGCCACCACCCCCGTGGTCCCGCTCATGAGCGTCGGAGCGGTGAGCCACTCCGGGGCCCCGCCGTCCACGGCATTCTGCTTCGCCAACTATGGCATCGCCTGCTACGGTTCCTCGGACATGGCGGCGGAGTACAACTTCAATGGCGCCTACGCCAAGGGCTACACGGGCAAGGGCCAGACGATCGTCATCTTCGACTCCTATGGCTCACCTACCATCCGCCAGGATCTGAGATCGG
>JAJYPE010000220.1 GCA_021795585.1 Actinomycetes bacterium
AGCCTGCTCATCGCGCTCATAGGCGGCGATGATATCGGAGACGATACGGTGGCGGACCACGTCCCTGCGGTTCAAATGGACAAAGGCCACGCCTTCGATCCCGGTCAGCAGCCGCTCGAGCCCGGCAAGTCCGCTGCGGCCTTCGGCAATGTCAACCTGGGTGACGTCTCCGGTGATCACCACACGTGACCCGAAGCCGATGCGGGTCAGGAACATCTTCATCTGCTCGGGAGTGGTGTTCTGCGCCTCGTCCAGAATTATGAAGCTGGAGTTCAGGGTGCGGCCGCGCATGAAGGCCAGCGGCGCAACCTCTATGGTTCCACGCTCCAGAAAGCGGCCCACCGTCTCCGGCTCCAGCATGTCGTAGAGGGCGTCATAGAGAGGGCGCAGATAGGGGTCCACCTTTGCCATCAGGTCTCCCGGCAGGAAGCCCAGCCGCTCGCCCGCTTCCACGGCCGGCCTGGTCAGGATGATGCGATTCACGCTCTTGTCCTGCAACGCCTGCACGGCCTGGGCAACGGCGAGATAGCTCTTGCCCGTGCCGGCGGGACCGATCCCGAACGTGATGACGTTGGCGGAAATCGCGTCGCTGTAGCGCTTCTGGCCTGCCGTCTTGGGCTTGACGTAACGTCCGTGGCTGGCCTTGACGATGCGCGACGTGAGCACATCCGATGGACTGATGTCGGCCTTCACCATGTCTATGGTTCGGCTCACCCCGCCCGAATCGAGGCGTTCGCCGGACTCGAGCAGCACGATCCACTCGCGAAAAAGTTTTGCCAGCGTGTCCGCGTCGGGCCCGTCGAGCGTGATCTGGTTGCCACGCACTACGACTGACGTGTCGGGGAAGGACTGCTCGGCGATGCGCAGAAACTCGTCGGCGTTGCCCACCAGGCCCGCCATCAAGTGGTTCCCCGGGACAAGGACGACCACGGCTTCAGACATCCGCCACGCCCGGGCTCTCCGCAATGTAGCTATTCAGCAATCATCCTCCAGGATCTGCCTTTAAACCTACCAGCCCAGGCGGCCGCGAAGCCTGCAAAGGTTCGGATGCCACCGCCTCATACCCTCACGCCTACCCGGCAAGAAGGTGAGTGCCCGGTCGAGCCGTCTCCGGGCCGCGACCAAGTGCGGCTGCAATGGTGCGGACGGATCGAAAAGGGCTCCGGCCGTTGATCTGCCGCCGCCGGGAACCGATCCCCAAAGACCGGCGTAGCGTCTATTTGTCCTTCTTGATGGGGCGGGTGACCGAAGAAAGGCTTCCCGGCACGACCCGCTGGGCCTCGATGAAGGCGACCAGGTCGCTGTATTTGAAGCGAATGACCCGCCCCATGTGGTGTGCGGGCAGCGATCCGGAATCGACGAAGCGGTAAAGCGTCTGCAAGCTCACGCCTAGGTACTCGGACGCTTCCTTGGAGCTGAGCCAGGTGATCTTCTCGATCGGCGACTCGTTAGTGGGCGCCATGCCGATGCCTCCTTGATTTGCACGGGCCGACGCCATGGTCGGCACTACATGAATGTGCTTCAGAAATTTAGCGCACTTTCCATCACTTACCAGAAATTCTTATTATATTTTGTTGATAATCATCAAGAAGTTCGGCTCTCCCGGTCGCCTTAGGCCACAACGACACCTTCGATCGGAAGGAAAGCCATGCGCGCGCCAACTCTCGGCAAACTGCCGGGGCGCACTTCGAAACCGGCTGCACCTCGCCAGGCCCGGCCGGCCGTCCGCCGCCAGTGGGTGGCTATCGGTCTGTCCGTGGCGGCGATTGCGGCCTCAAGCGCCGACCTTGCCGCCCATGCCGCCCAGCCCACTCGCGTCGAGCAGGTGGCCATCGCCGCCACCGGCCTCTCGGCCGGGACCGTCGTCACAGCCGCGGACCTCTACAGAGTGGCCATGCAGGTGCCACGCGGAGTATCCCTTCCTCCACCGCTGACGCTCGGCAACTTGGTCGGCCGCGTTCTGCTGATCCCCGTCGCACGGGGCCAGGAGGTCTTCGCCAACGAAGCCGCCGCACCCAGATCCGGCAAGGCCATGAGACAGATCTCCTTCGGGTTGCCCTTATCGCACGCCCTCGCAGGCGCACTGGCGGTCGGCGACCGCGTCGACGTGCTCGCCACCTCGGGAACCGGGAGCGGGGCGACAACCACCGTGCTGGGCCGCGGCCTGGCCGTCACCGCCGTGACGGTGCCCCAAGCCGGCCTCTCCGCGGCTTCCGACCCCACCATCGCAGTAACGCTTGCCTGCCCGGACTCGGAGACCGCGCTGCAGATAGCCAACGGCGCCTCCGGCCAGACCATCTGGCTCGATCTTGCCAACGGTGTCGCTCCTCCGGACGACCCGGGGACCTATCAGCTGAGCTTCTCGGGATAGCCGCCATGGAAATGCAGGAACGTTATCCCGAGCGCCTCTTCGAGGCCGCGGCGCCACCACTGGTGGACCAGGCCAGAGTCATCGCCATGGCCCGCGGTTCACAGCAGTGGGTGCGCGATCTGAACCGCTGGGCAAACGGGTCGGTTGTCGAGATGAGCCTCTCCGTGATCCTTTCATTGGAGGAGCTCGCCGAGGCGCTGGCGGCTCCGGCCGAGCCGGCACTCGTGGTGCTGGACGCCGAAAACACCGAGGCAATCGCGGCCACCCGGGCACTAGCGAATGCCAAAGTTCGCATCATGGGAGTGGCAACGCTTCCACTTCCGCGGGAGCCGGAGGGGCTCGACGCCCTGGTGAGCTTCCCCTTTTCGCCCGAGACGATCGCCGCCCAGCTGGCGGCCGTTCCCCGCCCGGCCGAACCGGCCGGGGGAGGGGCGGTCGCCCACACCTGGACGTCTTCGGCCGTGGCCCCGGGCCCGGGCCCGCGAGGGCTGGTCACCGGGGTTCTGGGTGCGCGAGGCGCCGGGTCGTCGACGGTTGCCATGGCAGCCGCGCAGGCCCTCGCCACCCGTTCCTCGGTGGCGGTAGTGGATCTGGGGGCGGAGGCATCCCTGGCCATGTACCACGACATCGACCCAACCGGGCCTTCGCTGGTCGAGCTGGCTCGTGCGGCGGCCCGAGGCCCACTGGCCGCCAAGCAGGTCCATGGCTGCTGCCTGCCCGCACTTTCGCGCGGCTACCTGCTCCTGGCCGGAGCAAAGCGTCTCGACGACGTGGCCTTGCTGTCATCAGCCGCCATCACCGAGGTGGTTCGCGCCATGGCCGCAAACTTCGACCACGTGGTGATCGACCTTGATTCGGCAACGATCGGATCTTCCACTGCCGCGTCGGCCGCTGATGCGGCTCTCGCGCTCTGCGACCGGGTGGCGCTGGTGGCCGACGCGTCGTTGCACGGCGTGCACGGAGGTCTGCGCATCCTCGAGCGCCTTCTCGACTCAGGATTGGCGCCCGAACGCATCGCCCTTTGCATGAACAGGGCGCCGAGAGCCACTTTCACAAGGCGACCCACGGCACTCAAGGAGATCACGGACTTCGCCGCAGAGGCGGTAGGCACCCGGCATCCCGGGCATAAGCCACCTGCCATCTTTTCTCTTCCCGAACAGCGCGGAGTGGAGAGTGCCCACGAGGAGGTGGGTCGCATCCCGGCCGTCATAGGCCAGGAGCTGGCCTCCTGGCTCGACACCGCGAATGACCGCCCGCCGCGCACGGCCGGGCCCGAGGCTCGAATGCCCTCG
>JAJYPE010000221.1 GCA_021795585.1 Actinomycetes bacterium
CGGGCAAGCACGGTGACCGAAAGTCCGGCGGGCGGAGCCACTGCGGGGCCACGTCAGTTGGAAAGGGTCCCAAACAATGGTGTCGTCCTAATGAAGCCGGCCGTCTTGGATCCGATGCATCCAGGTCAGGTCCAGCGACAACGTTTCCCACCAGGAAAAACAAAAGACCAACAGGTGTCGATCTGGTGGAGCAACCTCCCCTTGTCATGGCAAGGAGATCTGAGCCCAGGCGCGCGGCGGGCTCAGGCGAAGACGTGGAAGCGCGGCTCGAACTCCGAATCCCACGCTGGGATATAGGCCTGGTCGGGATCCCACGCTGGGACGTCGGCCTGGTCGGGCCCGGAAGCCGTCGAAAACAGAACAATAGCCGTCGGCACGCCGAGTGCTATCGAAACCAGGTCCCGCAGCTCGGCTCTGGCTCCTCCCGGAGTGGCGGCCACGGCCGCTAGCTCCGCGTCGTCAACCAGAACGGCCTGCCAAAGATTGCTGGCGAGCCTCCTCATCCTGATCTCCAAAATCACCGCCGCCGTCTCGCTGGTAATGCTCATATATCCAGGATCGTCCCCTAGATGAAGATCTTTAGTACGCAAAAGCGAGAATCCTCTCAGAATTCCGTACCCGGGCGGCGAAGCGGGGCTATTAATCCGGGGCGAACACCAGGGGCCTCATGGGTGCAGCCCCGACGAAGCCGGTCGCGTCCACGCATAGCCCTCTCGAGCGGCTGAAGCTGTAGTAGCCCAACTGCCCGAAGCGCCGCGCCAGCGAGGCTGCAAGCTCGTCCGAGGCAGAGAAGAAGGCAGTTCCCGGCTCTTCCCACCCATCCGCGGAACCACGGCTGGGGAAGAAGCCGATCCCCAGGCGGGATAGGCGGAGAAGCATTCGAGCCTGGTCCAAACGATTGAAGCGCGCCTCGCGCTCCTCGGCACCTGGGTTCCAGGCGGTTATTACATAGAGGCGATCACCGGTGGCGGCCCGCCCGTATCCGAATGCGGCCGCGAGGTCGCGGTATCCTTCGAGGGGGTCGAAGAGAACCAGCTCCGCACCCGAGACGACCATCTCCACCTTCACACGGGCCCAGAGTTCCATCAGCTCGGATATGGTGCGGCCGCTGTCACTCGCCATAGGCGCAAACCTAGCCCTTGCTTTCCGCGCGGCCGCAGCCTCGCCTAGGGCCCGGCCGGCCGGGCTCCGGAAAAGGCCAAAGGTCCACCTGTGCCATCCCAGAAACCTTTAGAGTAGTGTTTCGATGAATCACGGCTCTTCTCGACGTAACACGCCATCGCCAAAGTCCCACCCGCTGCGGACAGCCTCGCGCCTCCTGCTGATAACTGCCATTGCCGCACTCTCGCTGGCCGCCCGGCCACCGTCAGCGCCTTTGGCACGCTCCGCCCGGGTTGCCTACTCGACGTCTCTCTTCGACGCCTTCGGAGCAGTTCCGGCGCTTTCGGCACCCAGTGCGAGTCCGAGCTCGGTCATCGTGGGGGCGGCGGCAACCAAGGGCGGTCTCGGTGCTGTGCTTGCGGCTGCCGACGGGAGCGTCTACGCCACCGGCAACGCCCAGCTCTTCGGTTCGATGGCCGGAAAACAGCTCTTCGCACCCATCGTCGGAATCGCCCTCACCCCTGACAACCAGGGCTACTGGCTGGTCGGCTCCGACGGGTCGGTCTTCGCCTTCGGAGACGCGCACCTCTATGGCTCGATGGCCGGCACCACATTGAACGCGCCTGTCGTCGGAATCGCCGCAACCGTTAACGGAGCAGGCTACTGGCTGGTGGCCGCGGATGGGGGGATCTTCAGCTTCGGCGACGCCACCTTCTACGGCTCCATGGGTGGCCAGCACCTCAACGCAGCGGTGGTGGGTATGCAGCCGACCTCCACTGGAGCCGGCTATTGGCTGGTGGCCGCGGATGGGGGGATCTTCAGCTTCGGCGACGCCACCTTCTACGGCTCGATGGGCGGCACGACACTGAACGCACCGGTGATGGGAATGGCGCTCTCGCCTGATGGCAAGGGCTACTGGCTGGTCGGAAACGACGGAGGGGTCTTCACCTTCGGTGACGCCGTCTTCCACGGCTCGCTCGGTGCACAGCTTCCAAACACCCCGATCAACGGCATCCTGAGCGCGCCGGGCATTGATGGGTACTGGCTCCTCTCGCCCGACTCGCTCACCTACTCGTTCACGCCGACGCCAAACGAGCGGCTCCTGCCCGCCTCGACGGCCATCGTGAACGCGGCGGCCTCCCAGATCGGGCCAGCCACACAGGCAAACTTCTGCAACCCCTACGGCCCCTGCGAAGAATGGTGCGCCCTCTTTGCGGCCTGGGCATGGGACCGGGGCGGAATCCCGGCTGTCTCGGACGGCTTCACCGGCGACCTCTACCAATGGGCGGCGACGCACACCAGCGTCATCTCGGCCAACCAGACACCCGCCGCCGGGGACATCGTCTTCTACGGCACCGGGCCACAGAACACCGAGACCTCCGTGCATGACGGGATCGTCGTTCAGACCTGGCCAGATGGGAGCCTGATCACGGTGGAAGGCGACTCGGGACCTGGGCCGGCGGGATGGCTTGGCGTCACGGTGAACGGCCCCTTCCAGGCCCAGCGCTCCATCGAGGCAAACGGGGACCCGATCTACGGATACGGGGAGCCGAGCTAACAGGCTTTCGCCCCACCTCCCCGGCTCTTCTTGCACTTGTGCAAGTATTGAAGCAGGAAAGGGGGCGTAATGGACATCCTGGATCATTCCGCCAAGCTCTGGTCCGGGGAGGAGGGCCTGGACGGTAAGCACGCCTGGAGCGCGGACAACACTCTTCACGAGGTGGGCGAAGGCATCGCATTCGTCCACTCCTTCGCCAATGCAAGCGTGCTTCGCACATCCGACGGTCTGATGATGGTGGACACCGGCGGGTTTCTCGCCGCGGGCGAGGTGCACCGCCGCGTGCGCTCCTGGAGTTCGCTGCCCCTGAAGGTGGCCGTATACTCCCATGGCCACATCGACCACGTTTTCGGCGTCCCCTACTTCGAAGCCGGCCAGGCCGAGCCGGTCGAGGTGATCGCCCATCGGGGAGTGGCGCACCGCTTCGCCCGCTACGAGGAGAGCCCGGGCTACAACGGCGTGGCCAACAGTAGGCAGTTCCAGCTCCCCGGCCTGCAATGGCCGACCGATTACCGCTATCCCGACACCGACTACGAGGTCACCTACACCTCCAGCCTCGGCGAACTTTACTTCGAGCTGCACCATGCCCGAGGTGAGACCGATGACCACACCTGGACGCACTTCCCCGATCGGAGCGTGATCGCCTGCGGAGACCTTTTCGCCTGGGTCACGCCCAACGCAGGCAATCCCCAGAAGGTTCAGCGCTACCCGAGGGACTGGGCACTTGCGCTGGAAGAGATGGCGGCGTTGGAGCCCGACCTCCTGCTACCCGGCCATGGCCTGCCCTTGGCCGGCAAGGAGCGGATAGCCACAACGCTGCGCAACGCGGCAGCCCTGCTGCGCTCGATCTTCGACCAGACCCTCGAGATGATGAACGCGGGCGTGACGCTGAACGAGATCCTGCACAGCGTGAAGGCGCCGGAGGAGCTGATCAACTTGCCCTACCTGCGGCCCGTCTACGACGAGCCGGAATTCATTGTGCGCAACGTCTGGCGC
>JAJYPE010000026.1 GCA_021795585.1 Actinomycetes bacterium
AGGCGATCTTGCGCACCTGCTCCCAGACCACATCCACGTAAATCGGCGATAGGCCTGCCGTGGGCTCGTCCAGGAGCACCACCTTGGGGTCGCTCATTAGCGCGCGGGCCATTCCCAGCATGTTCCGCTGGCCGCCCGACAGGTCCCCGCCCCGCCGGCCCGCGGCCTTGGCCAGGTCCGGGAAGATCTCGAAGATCTCGGCGATGCGCTCGTTGACGCCCGCCTTGCGGATGAAGCCGCCGATCTCCAGGTTCTCGCGGATTGACATGCTTGAAAAGATGTTCTCCACCTGGGGTACGTAAGCGATTCCCGCCCTGGCAATGCGATGCGGCTCCCAACCGGTCAGGTTCTCGCCATCGAGCTGCACGCTGCCGGCACTTATCGGAAGCAACCCGAACATCGCCTTGGTGAAGGTCGACTTACCCGCTCCGTTAGGGCCGACGACCGTGACCACCTGGCCGACCTTGGCCTTCAGGCTCGCCTCCCAGACAACCGGGACGCGGCCGTATCCGGCGGTGAGGCCGCTAACTTCCAACACGCTCATGCGCGCCACCTCCCAGGTACGCATCGATGACCTCCTGGTTCGAGCGAAGCTCGGCCAGTGTCCCGTCCGCCAGCTGCTTGCCGAGGGCCATCACGACCACCCTCGAGCAGATCTTCTCGACCACTTCCAGGTTGTGCTCGACCAGGACGAAGGTAATCCCCAGTTCGGTGTTGAGCTCGACTATGTGGTTGCCGAGCCTTTCGATGAGTGCTGGGGTCACCCCCGCCATCGGTTCGTCGAGCAGCAGCAGGCGCGGCTTGGCCATCACCGCACGGGAGAGTTCCACCAGGCGCTTCTGGCCGCCGGAGAGATTCCCCGCGTACTCGTTGCGCAGCCGATACAGACCGAATGTGTTCAAGATCTCGTTGGCCTCGGCCACCAGCTCCCTGGTCTGGGCATGCCAGCGCTTTGCCCTGAAGAGCGCCCCGAAGAGGGACTCCCCCGTCTGCCCCTGCCGTACAACCAACAGGTTTTCCAGCACGGTCATGTTGGCGAACTCGCGCGATATCTGGAAGGTGCGCAGCAGCCCGTGCTGGGCGCGGACGTAGTTAGGCAGGCGTGTAACGTCCTTGCCATCGAAGATCACGTGGCCCTCGTCGGGACGATAGGTTCCCGAAATGACGTTGACCATCGTCGACTTGCCTGCCCCGTTCGGGCCGATGAGAGCGGTGATTGTGCCCTCCTCGATGTGGAACGAGCAGTCGTCGATCGCGTGCACACCACCGAAGGCAAGCTTTACGCCCTTGACTTCAAGAATTGACTTCGGCAACTTCACGCCTCCGATGCCGCAGGGCTCAGGGCGCTATCGGGCTCGTCACCCGGGAATCCCTGCGCGTATTTGTCAACCAGGGGAACCTCCAGGAACGACGCCTTCCTCTCCGGAAAGACACCCTGGGGCCTGAACCAGATGCTCAGGATCACCAGCGACCCGATGATCATGTTTCGCAGGTTCGGGATCAGGTTCGGGTGTGAGGGAACCTGAGGGATATATCGGGTTGCCTCGTTGAAGACCACCGCCACCAACAGCGACCCCAGGATCGCCCCAAGGTTGTTGGCTCGGCCACCGACCAGAAGCGCCGCCCAGACCACGAAGGTCTCACCGGTAGTCCAGCCGGCAGGCGAAAGGGCGCCGATGTATTGAATGGTCAGCACTCCCCCGATCCCCACGATGAGCGATCCGATGACCATGGCCATCATCCGGAACTTGAAGGAATTCTTCCCAAAGGAGTCGACCACGTCCTGGTCCTCGCGGATGGCACGCATCGAGCGCCCAAGCGGAGAGGCGTACAGCCGGTTGGCGAAGAGCCAGACGACCACCATGATCAACCCGGAAAAGACCACGAAGATCCAGGAGAACTGGTTCGGGTGATTGGTGGCCACCGATTGGAAGGGCTGGTTGACGTTGAAGAGGCCGGACCATCCGTCGAAAAGCTTGTTGTTGTTGCCGAACAGGCCGTAGACAAGCGTCCCGGTCGCCAGGGTGACGATTGCCAGGTAGTCGCTGCGAAGTCGTTTCAGGGCGATCAGGCCGATCAGGTAGCCCAGGGCACCCGAGGCGACGATTCCTGCAAGCATTGCCAGGGGCCACGGCCAGTGCAGGCCGAGTATGTAGAAGATCTGGCTGGAATTGTCGGCGTGGGGCATCACAAAAACGGCGTAGAAGTAGGCGCCGAAGGCCATGAAGGTGATGACCGTGAAGTTGAGGATCCCGGCATAGCCGAATTGGATGTTCAGGCCGATGACGAAGATGTTGTAGGTGAAGAAGGTCACCAGCAGCGTCGCCACGTACCCCAGAATGAGTGACATTTTCTTTCCTTGACTCGTTCTTTCTCTTGCCGGTCCTAGGCCTTGCCCTTGGCAGGGATCAACCCTTGTGGCCTGAGCAGAAGCATCAGCACCAGCACGATGAAGGCGATGTCCTGCTTGTAGGCCGAGGAGATAAAGGAGGTGGAGATCTCGGTGACCATTCCGATCACCAGTGCTCCCAGCATGGCGCCGTAGGTCTGGCCGATACCGCCCAGGATCACCGCCGCGAAGATGACGAACAAGAGCGTTTCGCCACTGTTGGTCTGGAACGAGACGATGTTGAGAGCCAGCACGATACCGCCCAGGCCGGCCAGACAGCCGGAGAGGAACCAGGTCCAGCGGGTGACGCTCTTGGTGTCGATCCCCGAGGATCGGGCAAGGTCCATGTTGTCCGACATCGCCCGCATCGCCTTGCCCAGCCGGGTGCGCGACAGCAGGAGGTGCACGGCAATCATCGCCACCGCCGCGATGGCGATGATGACAAGCTGGGCCTGCGTGAAGCTAAAGGGCCCGATGGTCACGGGGCTGGTTTGTGTGACCGGGTACTCGAAGAACGCGACCCCGTAGAGGATCTGGAGCAGGTTGTCGAGCACCAACGAAAGCCCGAAGGTGACAATCAGCATGTAGAAGAGCGACTTGCGCCGCCGCGCGAAAGGTTCGAGCACTCCTTCTGCGATCAGCAGGGAGACCACGCCGGTACCGATGGTGCCCAACGCAGCCGCTGCCCAGAAGGGGAGGTGCAAGGTCTCGGAGAAAGTGTAGGCGAGCATCATGCCCACACCCAGATATGAGCCGTAGGCGAAGTTGACGAAGTTGGTGACGCCGAACTGCAGCGAGAGGCCCACGCTGAGAAGGGAGAGTACCGAAGCCGTCACCAGCCCAAAGCCGATGTTGAGTAGGAAGATCGTCACCTCGGCACACCACCTGCCAGAGCGATGGTGGCGGCCATGACAACGAAGAGCTTGCGCAAAGGCATCGCGTTCCCCCGATTTGTTTCGCCTGAGCCGGATTCCTTGGCGAGGCACCCGCCGCAGCGGATGTGATCCCCGTCACATACATCTCTAGATCAGAGGGGCGCTCAGGAAGGATTTTGTTTCAAAAGTGTCTCTTTATCCCTTTAAGCCCCTTTTTCTCATTAATCCCCCGAGCCCGGACATCCATTGCCTCTGACTCTTCGGGCCGCCGGATCGGCGCGGTCCTTCCAAGCAATGCACTCGTAGCACTGGACCCGTTGGAAAGCGGACTTACTGCTTGGCCACCGGACATTTCGCAGGTCGGCAGATGGATCGGCGGCGGGCATGGGTCCCATCGGCCAGTTCGTCGTCGCGGTCGCGGACTCTTCGGACTGTCGAACGGTGGAGAGGTCCGACCGGCCAAGCGTCTGGCCCGGCGGTGGATGCAGGCGGCCACACCTTGGCCGAGGCGAGATTGCGCAGACGGATTCGTATCCCGGTTCTACTGCCGCGCCGGCCGTTTGTAGGGCGCCGTCCCCCTGTTTTATCCGCGTGGCGAATGCGTGGTCCCCACCGAATTGCAGTCCTTCCCCGCCATCAAAGGCGGGGCTCCGGAGTGCGCCTCAGCCAGACTTGGTGACCGAGAGGTCCGCTTGCAGCAGGCGGATTATCGTGCCGAGCTGGCCTGAGGCGAGGCGGCCGGGCCCGAGAGGGCCCGCCTTGCTCTCGCCAACGGGCGGAAGGGCTCCTAGGGCGGCGCGAACCTCCGGCGACATGTGGTCGAGCTGCCAGCGGATCTCGTCTGGCACCGCTTCGGGCCGGTCCGGGCTAGCAAGGCCGACAGCGGCTACTGCATAGGCGGCAGCGCCAAGGGCATGCGCGCCCATGTGGCAGACGGCGGCGGCCTGGCCGGATGCTCGTGCTGCGGCGGCCGCGGCAGGGGACTTGGCGTCGCCTGGACCGATACCGCCCTCGAAACGGCTGCTGATCCCTTGCGAGGTGTTGAGCTCTCCCAGGGCGAACGCACGGGCCCGGACGACCAGGCTCCGGGGGCGGTCATCGCCGGGAGCCTCTGCCTCGAAGAGCCCGAGGACCCGTTCCGCGCAGTCAGCGGCCCACGCCGCGACAAGGCGGCGGTCGGCTTCGCTCAATGTCTGTGGAGATCGCTTCCGCCCTTTTTCAGGCATCGTATAGTCATCCCGCTCTTGCCGCCGTCTCACGTGCACCCATTGTCCGCCAACGGGGGTACGGAAGACAAGTACCGACCCGCAGCCAACCAACTGGCCCGAACGGCGGCACCCGCAAAATATGCGGGCCGTCCAGGGTGTCGTGGATCTTTTACTCGGCAGCACCGCCCTCTGTCTTCAGTGCCGCGAAGGCACAGCAGGCCCCGGCCTGGTAGCGGCCGACGATGGCTAGCCGGTCACCCGCCGCGCGAAGGCCACGAGCCTCGCTAGGAGCGAACGGATACGCAACCAGCCGGGGCGCCCGGTACGCCGGTCCCTTTCGCCTTCCCGCCCACTTGCCAGGCTGGATGGCGTAGGCAATGTGATGGGGGGCAGGCGCTCTCATTTCGCGGTGCAAACGCGCTCTCCGGCCGGGAGTCCGCGGGCGGGGTCAGATCGCGCCTCGTGCCCTCAGCGCTGCACTCTCTTCACCGTTGTAGCCAAGCTCCTCGAGTAGGCGCGCGGTGTGCTCGCCCAATGATGGAACCGCACCCAGATCGGTCTCGCTCGCGGAGGCCCAAAGTGGTGGCAGGAAGGTGTCCACGGGCCCACCTGGAGTATCCACCTGTGCAACCCGCTGCCTCGCCCGGATTTGCGGATGCTCCCAGAGGTCACCGGGAGCGCGCACCTGGCCATTTACGATCCGGGCCCCATCCAGCCTGCGGGACACCTCTTCGGCGGAAGCCGACCGGAATGCCTCCGCAAGGATGCGGCTCAGGGCCTGCCTGTTTCGAACTCGATTCTCGTTGCCGATGAAGCGCGGGTCGTGGGCGATCTCGGGACGAGCCAACACCTCTCGGCACAGCGCCTCCCACTCCCTCTCGTTCTGCACGCCGATGAAGACGACCTCCCCATCGCCACAGGTGAAAGGACCATATGGCGCGATGGTGGAATGATCGGCTCCGGAGCGAGGCATCCGGCGGCCCCCGTAACGCTCGAAATAGGCCGGCTGGCTGACCCACTCACCCAAGGCGTCGAGCATGGACACCGAGACCAGGCTGCCCTGCCCTGTGAAAGTACGGCGATATAGTGCCGCGAGGATGCCACTAAAGGCGTACATTCCCGTGGCGATGTCCGCGATCGAAATTCCGGCCTTGGCCGGGGTGGATTCGCTCCCCGTCACCGAGATAACGCCCGTCTCGGCCTGAACAATCAAGTCATACGCCTTACGGTCCCGGTAGGGGCCAGTGGTCCCAAATCCTGTGATCTCGCAGACGACCTGGGTGGGATTTGTGGCCCGAAGCTCCTCCGCCCCAAAGCCGAGCCTGGCCGCGGCCCCGGGAGCGAGATTCTGCACAAAGACGTCTGCCGTCTCCGCCAGCTTGTGCAAAACCCGCCGCCCCTGTTCGTCTTTCAGGTTGAGAGTAAGGCTCTCCTTGCCGCGGTTGCACCATACGAAGTAGCTGGAAAGTCCCTTCACGGTGGTGTCGTAATGGCGGGCGAAGTCGCCGCCATCCGGGCGCTCCACCTTGATGACGCGAGCGCCGAGGTCGGCAAGGTGTCGGGTGGCAAACGGCGCCGCCACCGCCTGCTCAACGCTTACCACTGTGATTCCCTCGAGCGGCTTCATAGTCCAAGCTCCCCCGCCGCCGGCGCCACATGAACCCCGGCTGCCTCGCGAACGATCAACGGCCTTGCCCACGAGCACGGCCACGGCTCCAAGCACGGCGGCCACTCCCGCGAAGCTCCATGCCCAAGCGTAGGCATCCCCCTTGACGATGAAGGCGAAGGCCAGCGGGCCGGCCATGGCACCGAGGCGCCCACCGGTTTGAGTAATTCCGGTTGCCCAGGCCGGTGCCGTCGGATAGCTGCGCACAACCGCGAAGTTGAAGAGCCCGTTCCAGCCCCAGCCCAGCCCGAAGGCGGCGGCGGCGACTGCGTAGAGCACCGGGCTGGCATCGTGGGCACCCACGCCCAGGCCGGCATAGCCCAGAACCCCCAGACCGAGCATTCCCGCCACGACCAGTAAAAAGCGGCGCATGCTGTGGTCCGCTCGCCATCCCACCAGCAGGCGAACGCTGACTCCTACGCCCCCGCCAACCGCAGCGACAATGCCGGCTCCGCCACGGCCTAGGTGCGCGGCGGCCACGCCGGAAGCAACGACGAAGCCGGTAAGCGAACTGGCGGCCAGCGGGCCGAAGAAAAAGCCGCAGCTGAGTACCAGCAGTGGGACGACACTCATGCCCTGGCC
The DNA here is from genome assembly GCA_021795585.1 of Actinomycetes bacterium. Classification (GTDB taxonomy): domain Bacteria; phylum Actinomycetota; class Acidimicrobiia; order Acidimicrobiales; family Acidimicrobiaceae; genus Acidithrix. The sequence goes on from JAJYPE010000026.1 coordinate 6,721, forward strand.
CGCCTCCCTCGCGGCCGCGCGAGTAAGGCGGGGTCCGCCAGGTAGGCGGGGCAGGGCGATGGCAATGACGGTCGCGACCGCCGCTGCCGAAGCGAATGCCCAACGCCATCCGACACTAAGCGCGATGAGCGGGACGGCGACGCCGCCAAGGAGCGACGCCAATGGCGCTGCAGATTGCTTGACACCGAAGGCGATCCCTTGCCGAGTCTTTGGAAACGATTCGGCAAGAAGGAGATTCGCCGATGGTTGCGCCAGGCTTGTGGCAAACCCCGCGACCATGAGGGCAGGCACCAGCTCCGACCAGTCGTTCACGGCCCCAGCGATCGAAAGCAGCGCCAACGCGCTCAATGCTGCGGCTGTGCGCAGCGACCGGTCACCTCCGATGCGCTCGCTGAGGCGGCTACCCGGAACAGAAGTCACCGATGCAACCAGGTAATAGATGGCAAGAGCCACGCCGAACTTGGCGACGTCCATCGACAGCGAGCTGCGCATCTCCACCTCCAGCGACCCAACCAGAAAGACCGGGAGCGACGTGGAAGTCATCATCACCGCCACCACCGAAGCAAGCATTCTCCGCGCAGTCGGCGCTTCGGCGCCCTGCGAACCGGCCCTCAGGTGCCCCGGCTTTCGCGGTCCCACACGTATCCTCTCTCAGGACATGCCGTGGCGGGCGCCCGCTCCCGGGAATTGCTCAGGCCCGCGGTCCGAGCCAGAGCCGGGCGTTGCGGTCCCGTGGACGCCCCTCCTGCCGCCTGCCGAGGCCAACGTATGGCGAGTTGGCGGCCAGCCGGAGGTGCCATCCGGCCAGCCCTTGCACGGAAAGGTCCTGGGGGTCGGCCGAGTAGCTGAAGTGATGAATCGTGGTCTCAGCCATCAGCGAGCCATCCGCCATCTCGAAAACCTCGATCTCGCGGAGCGCGCACGGCCAGTCCATGATGGACGAGGTGGTGACCGAGAAGAACCCCCTCCCCGGACGCTCCGGGTCGGCAAAGGCCTCGATGAGGTTCTCGTGGGTATGGCCGCAGATCCATAGAGCCACCTGGCCATGGCGATGCACCGCGGCCAGCAGCTCCTCCCTGCTCACGCATCCTGGGTGGGAGTAGTCGATCTCCTGAGGGCCGTGGTGAGCGCCCAGAACGATCAACACCTCGGGATCAGCCTCGGACATCGCGGCCAGCTCACCTTCCAGCCAGGCCAGCTGTCCTCTCCCCAGGAACCCTTCCGCGCCTCCACCCCGCTTGGCGGTGTCCAGATTCACGAAGAGCGTCTGTGAAGCCGTGTCCAGGTGAGAGAAGTAGAGCCCCTCCCGATCCTGCAGTGCCGTTCCGGCCAGCCCGTGGCCGATCGGGTCGCCACCTGCCCCGGCCAGGATCGCCGCCTGCTGGTCTCGGGTCAAGGGAGCACGCCGAGGGTTGGGGTCGATGGGCTCGAAGAACGCGCGCGAAAACAGGCTCTGGGGATCGGCCTCGAAGGCCGATGCCAGCTGAGGAAGGTCGGCCAAGGTGGCCTCTACGTCGACTCCGCGAGGCTTTGCGCCGCCGATCGCGAAGCCTGCTACCGCCTCGTTCAGCCTCCCCATCCCCTGGATTAGCACCTCGTGGTTCCCATTGGCCATCAGCCACGGCACCCGTAGGCCCTCGAAGCTATGACGGAAGCGGACGGCGTCGAGGAGCCCCTCCGCATGCGGGTAGCCAAGCATTCGCTTGGGCAGGTCCGCAACGGGGTCCGGATGCCAATAGAAGTCGTCCTCCCAGGCGGCGGACTGGACGCCATAGTAGGCACCGAAGTAATCCTCGAGCGAGAAATCCCCTCCCTCCAATATCGCCACCAGGGCTTGAAGCTCATTGCCCTGGGAGTTGTCAACCGAGTCCCCACTTATAAGGCACATGTCGAAGTGTCGGCCACCCTCCTGGTCCAGTTCGTTGACGTAGCGGATGGCAGCCTCCACCGCGAAGGGCACCAGCAGCTCTTGGCTGCGGTGGCCCGGGAAGAACTCCTCCATGGTGGCCAGGCCGACCAGCTTGTTGACGAACTCGAAGCGGGTGGGGCTGCCGGGATCGAGGAACTGGAAGTCGGTCAGGTGCGCCAGGCGCAGGCGGCTTCTCCCTGGCCGCTGATCCGGCCCTGGCTGGTACAGCTCAGCGCGATCAACATGCACCTCCCCCGGGGCGGCGGCCAGTGCGCGGAAGTCGCCCTGCTCGCCCCGCCCCTCGACAGCTCCGAATCCCAGCCTTTCCTTGGAGGTGTCCAACCCCGGTCTCTCCTTTTTCGCCTCGCCGATCCTCGCGGCCCCGGATGCGCCTCAAGCAATCGTGAGGCTGATTAGTGGCTTCTCAATTTCGAGAATAGGCCGCAAATGGCTTGACAGCCGGGTGCGGAGGGCGTATCATCCGATTTATGAATCCGAATTCAGTCTTGGTGAATTCCAGTTCACTCTGGTTGCGCCGATGAGTGCCTCCCCGTTGCCGCAGCGCGAACCGGGCGCCGGAGTAGATGACCGGGTAAGGCGCCTGCGCTCCAGCATCCGAACCCGCGAAATCCTCGAGGCCGCGGCCCGGATGATGGCCGCATCGGGCTTCGAGGAGGTCTCCATGCAGGCCCTCGCCGACGAGGCGGGCGTGAGCGTGGGACTGCTGTATCGCTACTTCTCCGGCAAGGAGGAGATCCTCTTCTCCATCATCACGCGGATCCTCGACGAACTCCTGGCCGAGGTACCCTTGGCGATTGCCGGCGCGGGAGACGATCCGGTACTGGCATTGGGAGCCGGAATCGAGGCATACTGCCGGGTCATAGGCCGCCACCGCCAGGCGGCGATGCTCACCTACCGGGAGAGCAAGTCGCTGTCCGCGGAGGGGCGCGCCCGCCTGAAGGAGCTGGAGGAGAAGACAGCCAGGCCGTTCGCCGCGCTGATCGCCCGCGGAGTGGCCGAAGGCGCGCTGGTGGCAGTGGATGTGGACCTGGCCGCATTCGACGTTCTTTTGCTCGCCCATGGCTGGGCGGTAAAGCACTGGTACTTCGAGCCCAAGCTCGACCTGGACGCATACATTCGCAGCCAGCGCGCCATCTTCCTGCGAGCCGTCGTCGAGCCCAGGCTTTGGGGCGCTTACGGGTCCCTGCTCGCGCTGGCACCCGAGCGCCGGGATTGAGATTTGTACTGCAAGGGCAAAAGGGCCCTTTTGTGAAATGAGGTGGAACATGGAGGGAGTCGCGGTCGTAACCGGGGCTGGATCGGGAATTGGCCGTGCCATAGCCCAGGAGCTTGCGGCACGCAAGCAGCGGGTGGTAGCGCTGGACATGAACCTGGAGGGAGCCAAGGCCACGGCCGCCTTCGCGCCGGATCGGATCTCGGTGCGCCAGACCGACATCTCAGACCCGGCCGAGGTGGACGAGGCCCGCGATTGGACCCTCGACAACTTCGGGGCGCCCTCGGTGTTGGTCAACGCGGCCGGATGGGATCTGACCGCGCCATTCCTTCAGGCAACCGTGGAGTTCGCGCGCAAGGTGCTCGACATCAATCTTCTCGGCCCCATACTTCTCTGCCGTGCCTTCCTTCCTTCCATGATCGACGCCGGTGGAGGCAGGGTGGTGAACATCGCCAGCGACGCGGGCCGTGTCGGATCGTCGGGCGAGAGCATCTACGCGGGCGCCAAGGGCGGGGTGATCGCCCTCTCGAAGTCCCTGGCCAGGGAGATGGCTCGGAACTCCATAACCGTCAACTGCGTCTGCCCGGGTCCAACCGACACTCCGCTCTTCGCCGCCCAAGATGAGCGCCTCAAGGAAGCTCTGGTCCGGGCCATCCCCTTGAAGCGGCTGGCCGCCCCGGAGGAGGTCGCTGCGGCGGTCGTCTTTTTCGCCTCCGAGGAGGCGCGCTACATCACCGGCCAGGTTTTATCGGTCAGCGGTGGGCTGACCATGGCCGGGTGACCTGACAAATCAGGAGGGGGATTCAATGACCGAATACGATCCGAGCGCCTACAGGCACTTCTTCGAGCACGAGTTCAGCTACATAGGCGGATTCTTCCGCAACACTCATCGATACGCCAACCGGCCGGCCCTCATCGACCCGGCCGATGGCACCGTCAGCACCTACGCCCAGCTGGGAAGGCGGATTACCGAGCTGGCCGCGGACCTTGCGCAGCGCGGGGTTCGGAGCGGCCAGATCGTTGGCTACCAGCTGTTCAACAGCGTCCCCTTCGCCGAACTCTACTTGGCGACCCAGGTGATCGGAGCGGTGGGCTCTCCCGTCAACTATCGTTTGGCGCCGGGGGAGACGGCCTTCATCCTGGACGACTGCGCCCCGGCGGTATTCGTCTACGACGCCTCGCTTGAAGAGGCCACGGCCCAGGCACTTTCGCTCGCCAAGCACCGGCCCGGACTCTTGGTGCGGGTAGGCCAGGCGGAGCGGGAGCTGGTGGACGCGACCCCGTGGGCTGACCTGGGGCTCGCGGGCGCGGTGGCGCCACCGCGCGAGACCGGCATCTACGACGAGACCACCCGCCTCTTCACCTCCGGAACCACCGGGATGCCCAAAGGGGTGCCGCTCAATAGCGCGGTGGAGATCTTCAGCGCCCACGACGTGATCATGCACTTCCCCCTTACGCCCCAGGACCGCACCCTGAACATGACGCCCTGGTTCCACCGGGGTGGACTCTACAGCGGGGGGCCGAATCCTGTCTTCTACGTGGGCGCCACAGCGCTCCCGATGCGCGCCTTCGACCCCTCCCTCTGCCTCGACTACGTAGAGCGCCACGAAATCACCTTCCTGATCGGCGCGCCCACCACGGTCGCCATGCTTGCCAACGCGCAGCAGGAGCGGCCTCGGGACCTCTCCAGCCTCCGAGGGATCGTCACCATGGGCGCTCCCTTGGAGCGGGAAGCGGCGCTTCGCTATCAGCAGCTGCTCACCCCGCGCATTTTCAATGGCTACGGCACCACGGAGGCCTTCTGGAACACCTTCCTTCGCCCGAGTGACCTCCCCGACGGAGCGGGCTCGGCCGGGCAGGCATGCATAGACGACGACGTGGCCGTGGTCCGGCTCTTCGAGGACCGCCGGGCCGAGCCGCACGAGCTGGCGGCCAAGGATGGCAGCGAGGTTGGCGAGGTGATAGTGCGCTCTCCCAAGTCGGGAATGTCCTATGCGGGGGCTGGAACCCGCGAGAACCGCAAGTATTACCAAGGTTGGCTCTACATCGGCGACCTGGCCACCTGGGATGAGGGCGAGTTCGTCACCATCGTGGGGCGCAAAGACGACATGATCATCTCCGGCGGTGAGAACGTGCACCCCGTGCAGGTCGAAGAGGTACTCAACCAGCACTCCGGGGTGGCCGACTCGCTGGTGGTCGGGATCTCAGATCCGACCTGGGGCAGACGTGTGATGGCATACGTCGTCCTGCGGGATCCGGCCCTCAGTGCCGCCGAACTGGACCGCTACTGCAAGGAGCACCCGATGCTGGCCGGCTACAAACGTCCGCGGGGATATCGCTTCGTCGAGACCCTGCCCCTCACCGCAACCGGCAAGAAGGTCCACTACGTCGCTACGCGCAACGCCGAAGAGGAACGCGCTCAGGGCCTCTTCCAAGAACCCTGAGCCTCCCTGTCAATGAAACAACCGAAAAAATAGAAAGGCACCCATGGACTATTCGAGCTACAAGCAGCTGGCCTTCGACCGTCATCCCGACGGCGTACTCCTCATAACCATCAACCGGCCCGAGAAGTACAACGCCACCGACGCCGAGCTGCACGGGGAACTGGCGCGCATCTGGCGCGACGTCTCCAACGACCCCGAAACCCGGGTCGCGGTGGTGACCGGCGCCGGCAAGGCCTTTTCGGCAGGTGGGGACCTCTCCATGGTCGCCGACATCGCCGGCAATCACGACCGGGTGGCGCACATGCTCTCGGAGATGAGCGAGATGGTCTACAACATCATCAACTGTGAAAAGCCCATCGTCAGCGCCATCAACGGCGTGGCCGTTGGTGCCGGCACGGTGGTGGCGCTCCTGGCGGACATCTCCATTTGCGCAAAGGACGCGCGGATCGGCGACGGACATGTGAAGCTCGGGGTCGCGGCCGGGGACCACGCGGCCATACTCTGGCCACTGCTTGCGGGAATGGCCAAGGCGCGCTACTACCTGCTCACCGGCGAGATGCTCACCGGCGAGGAAGCCGAAAGGATCGGCATGGTTTCCAAGGCGCTGCCGCGCGAGGAGGTCCTTGGCGAGGCCATGCGGGTCGCCGGGGAGCTGGCCCGGGGCTCACAGCTCTCCATCCGCCTGACCAAGCGCGCCCTCAACGGGTGGCTGCGCAACGCGGGGCCGATATTCGACCAATCCGCGGCGTATGAGATGCTTTGCTTCATGGGTGAGGACGTCCTGGAGGGCGTGGCCGCACTGAAGGAGAAGCGCGCACCGCAGTTCCCCTCCGCCAGGTAGGCCGCGACGGCTACTCCCAGTAGTACAGGTGCTCGGGCCTGCCGCTCGCCCCGTAGCGCATGGTCAAGTTGACCCTGCCCAGCTTTACCAGGTAGGACAGGTAGCGCTGGGTGGTGCTGCGTGCCAGGCCCGAGCGCCGGGAGATCTCGTCGGCCGTGAGCTTCTCGTTCACCGCGCGCAGGGTGGAGACAACCAGCTCCATCGTGTGCGGAGAATGGCCTTTGGGCAGCGGGGCGTCGGGAGAGGTGCGCATCGCGGACCAGAGACGGTCGATCTGGGCCTGGTCCAGGTCCGATGAGCCCTCGAATTCGTTTCGCATCAGCTGGTAGGCGTGCAGGCGCTCAGTCAGGCTGCGGAGGTCGAAGGGCTTGGTGATGTAGTGGATCGCCCCGCACTTCATTGCCTCTCGCACGCTGGCAGCATCCTTGGCCGCGGTTATAACGATGACGTCGGGCCGAGGAGGCTCACTCTGGCGTAGCGTGCGCAGCACGCTTAGGCCGTCGGTGTCGGGCAGGTATAGGTCGAGCAGCACCAAGTCCGGATGGAGGTCCTCACTGGCTTTGACGGCAAAGGCTCCGGTGTTGGCGTATCCACAGGTCTCGAAGCCGTCGATCCGGTCCACATAGGCCCCGTGTAGCTGGGCAACGCGGAAGTCATCGTCGACGATCAGGGTACGGACCTTGGAGCCCGCACGGCTTGCACCAGTCGATTCCATACTCATCCCCCGGCCTCGGCTGCCTCGGCCAGCAGCTCGATCGGTTCCGCCGGCTCCTCACTGTCTGGCTCCACCGCATTTTGCAGCTCCACCGCGAAGGAGGCGCCGGGAACGTTCTCGACCGTCACCATGCCATCGTAGCCCGAGGTGATCTGAGCGACTAGAGCAAGCCCCAGGCCCCGGCGGTAACCACCCTTGGAGCTCTTGGTGGAGAAACCGTCGACGAAGATCGAAGGCAGCACCTCGGCGGGTACGCCGGGCCCCGAGTCCGTCACCCGAAGGTGCAGGTCCGCCCCTGTGGTGGATATCCACACCGAGATCCATCCCTCCGCCTGGGGGCCACGCGCCTTTGCGCGGCCGTCCATCACCGCATCCAGCGCGTTGTCGATCAAATTGCCAAGCAAGGTGACCACGTCGAGCTGGTTGTGAAGCCTGCCGCACTGATGTGAGGAGTCCTCCAGGATCAGGTCGACGCCCTTCTCGGAGGCGACAGCCCCCTTGGCCAGGATCAGCGCCTTCAACATCTGGTCCGCGATCGACTCGACCCGCTCCGCCGCGTCCTCCCTCCGGGCGGAGAGATTCATGGCGAAGCTGGCCGCCTCGTCGACCTCGCCCAGTTCGATCAGGCCCACGATGGTGTGGATCTTGTTGGAGAACTCATGCGCCTGGGCCCTGAGCGCCTCGGTCATGCCCACCATTCCATCCAGCTCGCGCAGCAGGCCTTCCCACTCGGTGCGGTCTGAGACGGTGATGACGAAGCCGAGGTGCATCTCGTCACGCTCGACGCTCATGCGCGAGACCGAAAGTATTGACTGCCCCACCACCACGGGCAGGTCGCGCCCGGGTATCTCACCGGTAAGGATCTGGCGTAGCCGCCGGCCGCGCACCAGGTGGCGGATGGGCCTGCCGACCGAATTGGCGGGCAGGTTCAGAAGCCGTCTCGCTTCGGCGTTGACGAAACGGATCCGCCCGTCCCGGTCACAGCCGACCACCCCCTCTGAGATTCCCCTGAGCAGGGCTTCCTGCTCCTGCAAAAGGCCAATCACCTGGGCCGTGGACAACCCCAGGGCATCGCGCCGGCTAAGCGCCCTCATCCTCCACAGGCCGAGCGCCAGCACCAGAAAGACGATCGGAGCCAGCCACCAGTCCTGCTCCACGGCGTCGGCGGCCATGGTGGCGCCGGTCACGCCCCGCTTTGCCACCTCGAGTGTGGCCAGAGGGACTTTGGAGGTGGCCGGTTTGACGTACCGGTAGTCGAGCGTCCCACTTCCGGCGATCTGCGAAGCGCAGTAGCTGATGTGCCGGGCGGGCGGCTCAAAACGAGAGCCGGCAACGGGCGTAGGCGATCCGGGTTGGGTCGTGGCCGGCCCGGTCGAAGGCGATCCGGGTTGGGTCGTGGCCGGCCCGGTCGAAGGCAGAACCGGCTCGAAGTAGCCGGGCAGAACGACGATGGCCACCCCTAGGGCGCCGCACACGTTGGAGAAGGCCACGGCGGCGCCTGTGGTCACGTTCACCTTGGTTCCGTCCGTGGATACGCCCGCCAGCACGCTTGGAATCCGCGAGATCAGCGAGGCCGCATTCCCGACCTTCTCGGAATCGGCGAGTTGCGCCTTGTGCGAGGCGGTGGCGAATGCGGAATAGAGCGCCACCACCGTCACCACCAGCGCCATCACGGCCGCCGCGGACAGCATGTCGCGGGTCGACTTGGATCCCTGCTCGTTACGCTCCTGCAATGGACAGACCCCCGCCGGCCGGCCCGAGGGCCTCCTTCAACCTCCCAAATAGGCCATGGGATCGGCAGAAAAGGCCTTCAGGCAGCCTCTCGCGCAGAAGTAATATGTGCGCCCCTCGAACTCGCTTTTCAAAGACGACTCTACCGCCGC
>JAJYPE010000222.1 GCA_021795585.1 Actinomycetes bacterium
TGGAGACCTCGCTGCCGGGAGTCTTCGCGGCCGGTGACGTGCGCGAGGGCAGCACCAAACAGATCGCCTCCGCGGTCGGCGAAGGGGCGGCGGTAGCACTGATGGTGCGCGCCTACCTCAACAGCCTGGAGGAATAGGCGCGGCGCGGCCGGGCCGGGGGCCTCCTACGGCATCCCCCGCTGCTTTCGCAGCGCGAGGAACTCGGCACGGTCGTGCAGCTGGGCTTGGTAGATGCTGGCATCGAAGGCATGCACGACGTAGGCGGCCAGGGCCACCGCGAGTATGGCGGGGGTGAGCGCGTCCAGGTTCCCGGTCATCTCCATCACCATGATCATCACCGCTATCGGCGCGCGCGAGATGGCGCCGAAGACCGCCATCATCCCCACCACCACGAAGCTGGCCGGCGAGTGCGGCATGGAGGGCAGAAACAGCTCCCCCAGCCGCCAGACGGCCGCCCCGGTGAAGGCGCCGATCACCATACCGGGTCCGAAAACGCCCCCGGATCCCCCGCTGCCTATGGAGAAGGAAGTGGCGACTATGCGCAGGAAGGGCAGCAGCAGGACCAAGGCAAGCGGGATGCTGTCCAAGGTGGTGGCGGAAAGGCCATTCTGCACCCACCCGTACCCGGTGCTCAGCACTTCCGGGGCCGCCAGCGCCATCAAACCCACCAACAGCCCCCCCAGGGCGGGGCGCAACTTGCGTGTGAAGGGCAGGCGGCGACTGATGGCGATGGAGCCGTAGAAAGTCTTGGCGTACAGGACTCCGATGAGGCCCGAGATGAGGCCCAGCACTCCGAAGTAGATGAGCTGCATCGGCGAATCGAAGAGCTGGATCGCGGGTATCCGGAAGATGGGCTGGAAGCCCAATAACGAACCGAAGATCAAAAAAGCGATCGATGAGGCGACGAACCCGGGAAGCAGCGCCTCGGGTTCGAAGTCTTCGCGATATACGATCTCCGAAGCCAGGATCGCGCCGCCGAGCGGTGACGAGAAGATGGCCCCGATGCCCGACCCCACTCCGACCGATACCGCCACCCTCGCGTCCTCGTCCGAGAGGTCGAGCAGCCGGGCGAGCAGGGAGCCGAAACCGGCCGAAATCTGGGCGGTGGGGCCCTCGCGGCCCCCTGAGCCTCCTGAGCCGATGGTGACCGCCGAGGCGAACATCTTGACGATCACCGTGCGCAGGCGAATGCCCCGGGGGTTGTGGTGAATGGCGCTGATGGCGGCGTCGGTGCCGTGTCCTTCAGCCTCCGGCGCAAAAGTGAAGACCACCCAGCCCGAGATCAGGCCACCCAGCGTCACCACCAACGGTATGGCCCACGGGCGCGAGTAGCCGGCAGACCCGGCCGAGTTGCCTTCCCCGGCCGGGGTGGGGACGTTGTACCCTGCGAGGGTGTGAAGAAAGAAGTGCGTCGAGATGAGGAGCGCCTCGTAAAAAACGACCGCCCCCAGCCCCGCCACGATGCCGACCAAGACTGCCAATATGAGGTGGCGCGTGGTGGTGGGGTAAGTGTGAAAGCGCTCCTTCAGCCCCTGCGGCCGGCGGCTGTGCTCACTCATGTGGGCCCGACCCCGCTGCCCCGAACTTCCCGGGCCGGATCGAATCTCCCGGCCACCCCGCGTACGCCTGCGTAGTTCAAGACTCGCCCTCGCGTCATTCCACCGACCTCGACCGGCACGCCGCGTCGGCCATAATTTGCAAAGTCTCGCGCCGATTGCACCGAGAATTTCTCGGTCGCACCCGCGCAACACTCTTCAGCGATACCGAAGGCAAAGCGCGCCAAGCCGCAAATGGCCGGTGCCGGCACGAGGAACGAACCCGAGGCTCCATCCAGCAGGCAATTCTACCTGCACTCGGAGATGAATCCCGGGCTTTCCCCAGATCCGCCACTTCGTAACGCTTCGCGCCCAAGCAGCTGTCATCCATGGCATTTTCCAACAAGGCCTTCGTGCCGGGCGGCCGGAGTTCGCCCTCTTCCAAGTTTGAAGATCCGGCAATAAACCCGGTTGCGCACGAGAAAGCGCTGCTCACAGTAATCATGTGCACCAGAACACTGGATCGGTTTACGATCGCGGGCGTCGAGGCGCCGGATGAATTGGTCGCCGTCGCAACGCGTAGCGGTTGGCAAAAACCCGCAGGAGCCGGTGCCGTTTTCACGCGGATCAAGTCTCGCAACTCAGCACACTTTCCCGCAGCCGCACCGTCGCCTCGCTCGCCCTGGGCCCGCCATGCGGCGCAGTCTCGCCCGCCATGAGTGGGGGCAGGGCCGGCGCGGGGGCAGGGCCGGCAACCCCGGAGCAGGCGGCCTGGGAAAGGCGCCGGGACGGGTCCGGCGGCGGCGCAATAGCGGCGTGGCCCTACTCCGGCGCTCCCCTCTTGCTAGCATCTCGCCCGAGAAAGCTTGCCAAGGAGGCCAAGGTGCGCATCGGAATAATCGGAGCAGGGACCATGGGGATCGGCATCGCACATGCGGTGGCAATCTCGGGCTGGGACGCCCTGGTGGTGGAGCCCGACGGGGCTCAGCGCGAGAAGGCCGGCGCCCGCTTGGGCGACGTCGTCTCCTCTGGCGTGAGCCGAGGCAAGCTAACCCAGGCCGAAGCAGACGGCGCACTGGGCAGGCTCTCCTATCATGCGGGGATCGGCGAACTGCCCGAGGGTCTCGACTGGATCATCGAGTCCGTCCCCGAAAAACTCGAGCTGAAGCGCGCGGTCCTGGCTCAGGCCGAAGGGCGGGCACCCCGATTCCTCGCCTCCAACACCTCGGCGATCTCCATATCCGCGCTGGCCGAAGGGCTCTCGGCCCCGGAACGCTTCGTGGGCATGCACTTCTTCAACCCGGTCTGGTCCATGAAGCTGGTCGAAGTAGTCGTCGGAGCGCTGAGCCGGGACGACGCGGTCGAGGCCGCGGTGGATGCGGCCAGGGGGATGGGCAAGGAGCCGATCGTCGTCAAGGACGCTCCCGGATTCGCCAGCTCCCGTCTGGGCGTGCTGCTCGGCCTGGAGGCGATCCGCATGGTGGAGGAAGGCATCGCCTCCCCCGAGGACATCGACAAGGCCATGACCCTCGGGTATGGCTACCCGATGGGCCCGCTCCGCTTGGGAGACCTGGTGGGGCTGGACGTCCGGCTGGCCATCGCCGAGCACCTTTCAGGGACCTACGGAGAACGCTTTTCTCCGCCGGCCCTGCTTCGGGACATGGTCGCCCAGGGCAAGCTGGGCAAGAAGAGCGGCCAGGGCTTTTACACCTGGAGTTGAGCCCGGTCTAAGCGCAGGGAGGCGTCCCCACCAGGTTCAGGGCCAGGATGGCGACCTCGGCCTTGACCTCCTCGGCGGTAAGAGGACCGCGCTGGTCGAACCAGTTGGAGACAGCCGTGCACATGGCGATGACCGCCCGGGCGGCCAGCTTGGGGTCACGAACCCTGAATGCGCCCGAGGCGCTCCCCTGCGCTATCACGCCAACCAGACGCTGCTCGTACTCGTCCCTCATACCAACGATCTCCTCTCGGCTTCCGGGCTCGAGCGAGCGTAGCTCCGAGTTGGCCACGAAACCGAAGCGGAGATGGCTGATGTGATAGGAGACGTGGTTGGCGACGAACGCCGAGAAGCGCTCCAAGGGGTCCTCCCCGGCC
>JAJYPE010000223.1 GCA_021795585.1 Actinomycetes bacterium
GGGTCATACCGCACGGCGTCGACACCGACCGTCTGCGTCCGGTCGAAACGCCCAGTCGTGACTATCTGCTCTTCCTCGGGTCGATGAACGAGAACAAAGGAGCGGACCTGGCCGTCGAGGTGGCTCGGATCTCAGGACGGCGCCTGGTGATCGCCGCCAAGTGTTCCGAGCCCGGTGAGATCGAGTATTTCGAGAGCCGGATCCGCCCCGAACTGGACGAACAGGTGAGCTTCGTCGGAGAGGTGGGCGGCGAGGCCAAGAGGACCCTCATCGCCAACGCCGCCGCGCTGCTCTTTACGACCCGCTGGGACGAGGCCTTCGGCCTGGTAGTCGCGGAGGCGCTGAGCTGTGGCACGCCGGTGGTCGCCTTCGAAGTGGGAGCCGCGACGGAGGCAATCGACCACGGCCGTTCGGGTTACCTGGTACGCACGGCCACCGAGATGGCCGCCGCCGTTGCCGAACTGGGTTCGCTCTCCCCTGAGCACGGGCGCGCCGTCGCGAGGCTCCGCTACGACTACCGAGTGATGGCGCGCTCCTACCTGGAGCTGTTCCAGGAAATTGCCGACGAGACGGACCCGCGCCTGCGCCGCGAGGCGTGAAGCCCGCGCGCGTCAAAGGCTAGAATCGAGACGCCGACGCCCGGGTTTGCCCCAGGCACGGTTCTACGGCGGAAAGGTCCCAGTTGCCAGAGGAATCCCAGCAGGGCGGGTTGGCGCCGGTTCTCGAGAGCGAGGAGTTCCGGGAGATCGGCAAGCTGGTGAACCAGCTCTTCGGGCTGGTGGGAGGATCGCTGACGGGCGCCACCGAGGCTCTCCTCTCCGGCGACCACCGCACCGCGCGCGACTTGATCAGCCGGGACGAGATGGTGGACGAGCTCTACCGCAAGATACAGGGCTTCGCCTATGACGTCCTGCTCGACGCTCCGCGCGAGGCGGGAGCCATCCGCTACCTGATATCGATCCTGCGCATCATTCCCGAGCTGGAGCGCTCGGGTGACCTGGCCGAGCACATCGCGCGCCGGGCACTTCACAACTTCACCGGGGATCTCACCCCCCGCATCCGCGGCATCGTCGCCCAGATGGGCGAGATCGGCCTAAGGATGTGGATCCTCACCGCGGACGACTTCGCCGATCGCCAGTCGAATCGGCTGGAAACCATCGAGTCCATGGACGACGACTTGGACGACCTGCAGGTGGCGCTCATCGCCGAACTCGCCTCAGGTTCGCTGTCGGTGCCGGTCACAATCGAGATGGCCCTGATCGCGCGGTTCTACGAGCGCTTCGGCGACCATGCGGTGAACCTGGCCAGGGTGATGCGAGGGCTCTGGAACTGAGGAGTCAGCCGAGCCGGGTGGCCAGGGCCGAATCGGCGCCGAACACCTTGCGATGGCGGGGTCCTTCGATCTTGCGCCCCGAGATGATATCGGGCCGGATCCCGATCAAGGTGGCCGCCTTGATGTCTATCCAAACTTCCATGGGGCCGTTCAGCCTGGCCAGCAACTCGGGCTCGTCCTCGACCCTGAATGCGACCCCGATGGCCAGAACCGACCAGCCGTACTCCCCCGAGGGCGAGACCTTGTCCACTTCAAAGGCCACCACCGAATGGTTCGCCGCCGCGGCAACCTTGGCGCCCTCGGCCGAGAGGATCACGACGACACCGTCAACCATCTTGTAGTTGACGGGAAGGATCGCGGGCAGCGCGTTTATCGACAGGCCGATTCGTCCGAAGTCATTGTTTGCGAGCAGTGCCAGGCATTCCTCGCCGCTCAACATTTCCAAACCGTTCCTGTCAAACCTGCCCACGTAAAAATCCTTGCGCATGCCCTGGTCGGCGGTAAGAGTACAAGGTCACTAGGAGGCGGTGACATGTCACCTGCATGGGCCTCTATCAGGGTTTTTCCCATAAATAGCGAAGCCCCGGCCGCCCTTCGGGCGGCCGGGGCCACTGAGGATCGGGCCGGCTACGCCTTGGTCTTTTCCTCGTCGCGGTAGTAGTCCTTCCAAATGAACCTGTAGACCTTGACCTTCTCGGGGATGGCTCTAACCCCGGGGATCACCGGCACCGCGATCATCACCAGCGAGAGCAGTATCATGATCGCCCAGACCATCACGTCCGCGTTCCCGGAGGAGGCGAAGGGCTGCACCTGGTACCAGAAGGTGTAGAGCCACAGCCACGCCTGTCCGGGGAAGTTGCCGGTCTCGTTCATCATTCCCCACTGCGTGCCCAGCAGGTGGTCCTTCTGCGCAATGTTGCCCAGGTAGCTGCCATCGGCCAGGAAGAGCAGGGGCTTGGTGTAATCGGTGCCGTAGAAGCCGTGGTTAGCCACCAAGGATGCCTCGAGGCCGCCGTTGTCAGCCATCTTGAGCAGGGCGCCCATCATCACCGGCAGCGGCCCGTAGGTCCCGGAGGAGACCACGACCGAACCGTTCACGGCCTTGGCGTTGTTCAGTGCCTTGGTGTAGTTGTCGAGCCACTTGGTCTGCTGCTGCGTTCCCGCACTGTTGTAGGCGGACAAGGCGCCGGTCAGGGCGGGATCAAACGCGATGGTGGAGAGCGGGTGCAGCACGAAGTCCTGGGCCGGGTTGACCGGTATCGTCACGCCGAAGATCGACGGAAGCGAGAACGGTCCAAGCTTCTGTCCCGAGCCCGGAACCTTGTTGTACGGGTACCCGTAACCCGCCGAGGTGGTGGAGCCGGAGAGTTCGCCGGTGGCCGTGGTCACGAAGTCGACCGGATCGTTCTGCGCCCACTGCTGCAGGGTGACCTGCTTGTCGTCGGGGGACGAGAAGACGATCGAGAAGAGCAGGGTGAGCACGAAGACGACCACAATGGCGGTCGTCCCCTCTTTCAGGATGTCGTACCTGCGGTACTTACCCGTCCAGGGGGCGTCCTCGGCCGGATGGGTCTTGGCGCCCTTGGGCGCGAAGGGGTGTACCACGCCGCGCAGTCTGACCATCAGGACATGGATGAGGATTACCACGCCTGCGATCAAGGGCAGGAGCAGGATGTGCCACATCAGCATCTGGCCGAAGTTGAGCACGTTGAAGAGCGCCCCGACGCCCGCCGCGTTGAGGCCGTCCTTGCCCTGGGTGGAAATCCACTGGGAGTCGAAGTTCTGCTGGGATACGTACCCGGTGAAGGCCGTACCGATCGAGGCCAGGAAGGCCACCATGCCCGTGATCCAGGTCCAGGCCCTCTTGCCACGCCAGGCGGCCATGAAGAACTTGCCCCACAGGTGGATCACCATGAAGAAGAAGAAGAGCTCGACGCTCCAAAGGTGCGTGGAGTTGACGAAGTGCCCCTCGGGCGAGTTGTGCCACCAATCGGGACCCTTCAGCGCCAGGACGGCACCGGAGACCAGCACCGCGGCAAGTGCCGCCAGCGTCAGCACCCCGAATACATAGATCCATGACGAGACGTAGGCAGGCTGGCGGTCCGGAAGAAGCTTTTCCGGAGGCAGCTTTCCGTAGAACTTGCGGCGAAGCTTGTTCGTCCACATATCCCGGTCTTCGGGAAGACCGGCGACGATGGCCTCGCGATCCTTGTCGTGCAAAACCGTCATGCCCCGTGCTCCTTCTTGTGCGGGAACGGGAGCAGCACAG
>JAJYPE010000224.1 GCA_021795585.1 Actinomycetes bacterium
CCAGCCGGTGGCACGGTAGAAGGCTTTGGCACGGCGATTCTCTTCGAACACCCACAGCATCGCATCGCCGAATCCGGCTGAGGCGAGCTCCCCTAGAGCGGCGCCCATCAAGGGCCGTCCCAACCCTCGGCCCCAGTGATCCGGTAGCAGGTAAATTGCTCGAACTTCACCGGACCGCCCATCATCGTCGCGGCAGGGACCGGTGCTGACGAAACCCACCACGTCGCCGTCAAGATCGCAGACGAGGAGCGATTCGTGCTCAGGAGGACCCTCGGTCAAGTACCTCTCCCAGGCGGCGGCGCGCATGGCCGGGTCCATGCGGTCGAGGAAGTCCTGGGGGAAGTGGCCGCGGTACGTGGCCTGCCAGGAGCGAACGTGGGCCATGCCGACCCCGATGGCGTCGTTTCGGGTCGCGGCTCTTACCACCATGGTTCGATTTTGCCACGGCACGTGCTCCGGCCGCATCCTGGGTGCGCGTTCGGGGCGGAGAATGCGCACCGCTAGCCGCTGGCATCGACGCCGGCCCACGAAGCCGGCGCTGCTGCGCTCAGCCGACGATGAAGCCCATCGCTTCTTTGGCGCGGGCCAAGGTGGGGGCCGCGACCGCACGAGCTTTCTCGGCGCCGTGGTTCATTATGCGAACGAGCTCGGCACGATCCGCCAGGTACTCTTCGGTGCGCAGCCGCACCGGCTCGAGTTCGGCCACCAGCGCGGCGGTCAGATCCGCCTTCAGGGTCCCATAGGAGCTGTAGCGCTCGGCGATTTGGGCCGGATGGGTGCCGGACACCGCGGCGAAGATCTCGAGAAGGTTGGAGACACCCGGGCGCTTCGAGGGGTCATAGGCGGCCTGGGATTCGGCGTCGGTCACTGCGCGGGAGATCTTCTTCTTTATCTCCTCCGGCCTGTCCAGGACATAAAGGATGCCGAGCGGGGTGGCCTGGCTCTTGGACATCTTTCGCTCTGGGCTCTGTAGATCCATGACCCGCGCCGCCACCTTGGGTATGGCCGGCTCGGGTATCACGAAGGTTTCCCCGAAGCGGTGGTTGAAGCGGATGGCGAGGTCGCGCGTCAGCTCCAGGTGCTGCTTCTGGTCCTCGCCTACCGGCACCCGGTCCGCCTGGTACAGGAGGATGTCCGCTGCCATCAGCACCGGATAGGTGAAGAGCCCGGCGCGCACGCTTTCCGACCCCTTGCCTTTGTCCTTGAACTGGGTCATGCGGTGGAGTTCGCCGTAGGTTGCGGTGCATTCCAGCAGCCAGGCAAGGGCGGGGTGCTCGTTCAACTGGCTCTGGGCGAAGATCGTGCTCAGCTCGGGATCGAGGCCGGATCCGAGGAGTGTGGCATACAGCTCGAGGACGGCTGCAGAGAGCTCGGCCGGGTCCTGGTCCTGGGTTATCGCGTGCAAGTCGACGACCGTGAAGAAGGAGTCGTAATGGTGCTGGTCTTCCACCCAGCCTCGAATCGCCCCGAGGTAATTGCCGAGATGGACGTGACCGGTGGGCTGGATTCCTGAAAGTACTCGCATGATGGCAAGCAGTCTAGATTTCCCGGCGTTGCATCGGATTGTGGCGAAGAGTCAACGAAATAGGTTCTCTGGTATGAGCATGCCCGAGCGTTCTGCCATTGGGATAGTCGTAGCCATGGAGCAGGAGGTATCCATCCTGCGGGATCGCTACTTCGGAGCCGCGCCTTCCCGCGAAGGACTGTGCCCGATCTACCGGTCGAGCATCAACGGCACCCCAGTCGTGCTGGCGCATTCGGGAATAGGCAAGGTGAATGCAACCATCGCCGCCAGCGAGCTGGTGCTGCGCTATCGGCCATCGGCTCTGCTCGTCTCCGGACTGGCCGGGTCACTCGGCGAGGCGCTGACCGCGGGTGACATGGTGGTGGCCACCGCCGCCGTGCATCACGACTTCGACCTGACGCCGCTGCTGCCTCGCCGTGGTCAACTCCCCGGTTTGCACGCCGCCGAGCTTCCCGCCTCGCCGAGGCTGATCGTGGCGGCGTCGGAGGCGGCGGCAAAAGTGGCCGAAGAGGCGTCGAAGCGGCGCGGTGGGCTGGCAGGACCAAAATGGCTGAGAGGAGCGGTGGCCAGTGGCGATGCGCTCATCTCGTCCTTGGCGCGGAAACAGGAGATCACGGCGCACTTTCCCGATGCGCTTTGTGTCGACATGGAGACGGCCGCCGTTGCCCAGGTTGCCGCCGCCGCCGGGTGCGATTGGGCCGCGGTGCGAGTGGTGTCCGACAACGCAGACGAGAGCTTCGACGCAGGCGAGGTGCTCTCCTACCTCAACGAGGAAGGGGCAGAGTCGATCTCGGCCCTCTTGGCCGGGCTCTGCGGCCTCTGAGGCCCAACTGCCACGCGATCAGTAGAGTCCGGGCACCCTCTTGCGCCGGCGGATCCCTTTGGCCTGCTCTGTGAGCAGCGTCAGATGGTAATCGAAGTCGTCCTCACGGTCCATGAAGTGCTTGATGTTGGCGATCGCCGCGTAGGTGAACGGCTCCATGCACAGCACCCATAGAATCGCCGCCGCCAGTTCCTGGTCGCCCATGCCGGACATGGTCTTGCCGGGGACGTGCAGGTAGACGGAGTAGAAGGGGGTGGTGGCGAATCCCATGATCATTGCCAGCATCCAC
This sequence comes from Actinomycetes bacterium, assembly GCA_021795585.1. GTDB lineage: Bacteria > Actinomycetota > Acidimicrobiia > Acidimicrobiales > Acidimicrobiaceae > Acidithrix. The sequence continues at coordinate 2,638 of JAJYPE010000224.1, forward strand.
GCGGAGACGGTGGTGAAGAAGATCGGCACCACCCGCTTGATCTCGGGGAAGACCCGGGGCTTGATGGGAGGGGAGTCGACCAGGTGGATCCAGAGCAGTATGCCCGTGGCCACGAAGGTGAAGTGGGAGAGGTAGTGCACCCACACGTTGGTGATGGAGAGGTCGAGTAGAGCGGGGAAGTGCCAACCCCACATCGCGAGGTTGAAGAGCAGGAAGCCAACCAGCGGCCTCATGAAGAAATTGCCCACCTTGCGAAGCCAAGAGGTGCGATCGCTGACCAGAAAAGTGCGGCCCAGCTTGCGGCGCCAGCCCACCGGCAGGCCGCGATACATGACCATCCATGGGGCGGAGAGAACGATGAGGGGCGGTGCGTATGCCATGAGCAGGACGTGCTGCAGCATGTGTATCCAGAGATAGGAGTCCGCCCAGTAGTCGATGGGCGACATCACCGCGATAACCAGGACAAAGATTCCGGCGCCAAAGAGAACGGCACGCAACCGGCGGGCCTTGGGCGGGCGCCGTGATCCGCGCGCGATGACGCGCTCGAGTCGGCGGTAGCCGGTCACGTAGAGGTAGACGGGAATTCCCGTCAGCACCAGAAAGAGCGGGTCAATGCTCCAATGGCTGAGGAAATACCTCTGCAGGATCAACAATTCGCTCCCCCTGGGATTTGTGATCGGCGGGCGGCTCCGCTGCGGGTATCTCAGAGACTATAGGCGCCCGTCTTCCGACAGCGGGCACATGGTTGTTATCCGGAAGACTCAGGCGGGAAACGGCAGGTATTGCACCTGTCCGGTCGCGGTATCCAGCCGAGTGACGGAGCCTTTGGCACAGGCAAGGGATTCCGGCGTGAACTTGCCCATCAAGTCCATGGCGGCAGGTATGACGTTCCCATGGGTGCAGAGCGCGACCGGTCGTGCGGCGTCCACCAGCTCCTCCAGCAGGTCTCT
>JAJYPE010000225.1 GCA_021795585.1 Actinomycetes bacterium
TTGGTTTTCTGCCCAGGGGGCAGCCTGGCCGTGCATGACGGCGACGCGGTGGTCGAGCCGGCCAACGAGTTCGCCCGCCGTTTCGCCGCCTCCGGAAGGCCGGTCTATTACTCCAAGGACCACCACCCATCGGACCACGCCAGCTTCGTCGACCAAGGCGGGCCCTGGCCCCCACACTGCGTTGTCGGAACGCCGGGATGGGAATTCCATCCGGCCCTGGATCCCGTCCCCGGCGCCATCGTCGTCTACAAAGGGTACGACCCCGGGAGGGACGACTACTCCGCCTTCGCCGCCACACTCGAGCCCGACCCCACCTCCCCCACCTTCGGCAGCCTCCTGGCAATAGCGGGGGTCAGGCACCTCTACATCTGCGGGCTGGCCACCGACTACTGCGTGGGAGCCACCGCGGCGGACGCGCTGGAGTCGGGACTCAGAACCACCGTCATCACCGCCGCCTCACGAGGGGTCGACGTAGAGCCCGGTGATTCGAAGCGAATGCTGGCACGCCTGGCGGAGCGCGGAGCCACCATCCTCGACTAGGAGCGGCGCGAAAAGAGCCCGCTCTGCACCGAGGAGTAGACCACCAGCAGGAAGATGAACAGCGTCACCAGGTGTACGCCGGTGCAGTAGAGGCAGATCGCCCCGACCAGCAGCAGCTCGGCGTAGACCAGCCAGAGCACGAAGCCGATCGCCACCAGCGCCATGGCGAAGCGCAGGATCCCGAGCGCCCGTCCGGCCGCAAAGCGGGGAAAGTTCACCACCGAGAAGGCCACGTAAAAGAGCAGGCCCAGAAGTGAGACGGGAATGCCGAGGAAGTAGGACTGCGGCGAGGTTGTCACCTTGGCGCAGTTGATGGTGGCGTTCTCCGGGCACGCCAATACAGCTGTAGTGTTCAGATGCGCGTAGAACAGATATGCCGAAAGCGCCACTCCGACCAGACTGAGCAGGAAGATGCTCCAGGCCAGCCCCGGTGAGGAGTAAACGGACCCGCCCGCTTCTCCAGTCTGAGCCTCGTCTACGCTCGTCAACGCCGCCTCCCGGGAATTGGTCAACCAGGACCAATTTAGCCGCGCGCGGGACCTAAGCCCAGGGACGTCGCAAGGGGCGCCCGTGGGGGTCGAGAGTCAGGCGGAGTGCTCGGAGGTCTCGGCCAGGGCCGGGGCGGGCGCGGGTAGCCTCTCCTCGAACCTGCCCAGCTTCCAGATCGCCACTGCGATCGCCCAGGTAACGATGAAGAGAGCCACCAAGTACATGCCGGCCTTGTTGATATTGAAGTTGGACACGAAGTTCCAAACCCCTCCGCTCAGGCGCAGCTCGTTGGCGAGGATCGCACCCAGCTCAACGGTGCCGATGAAGAAGGCGACCATGATCGAAAGCCCGGTGATGGTGAAGTTGTAGAAGATCTTCCGAGCCGCGGACGAGAACGCCCATCCGTAGGCGAAGTTCATGAAAGTGCCGTCCAGGGTATCGAACAGCGTCATCCCCGCGGCGAAAAGTATCGGCAGGGCCAGGATTGCGTAGAAAGGAAGCCCGGTGGAGGCCGCTCCGGCCGTGAAAGCGAGCAGGGCGACCTCGGTGGCTGTGTCGAATCCCAGGCCGAACAGGAACCCCACCGGGTACATGTGGCCTTCCTTCTTGATCGCGCCCAGCAGCTTCGAGAAGACACGCGAGAAGAGCCCTCGCTTGTTCAGCACCGCGGCCAGGGCGTCCTCGTCATAGTTGCCGGAGCGCAGCCCCTTGTAGGAGCGGACGATGCCGACAAGCACAGCCAGGTTGATCAAGGCGATCAGATAAAGGAAAGACCCCGAGACAATCGTGCCCACCAGCCCACCGAAGGCGTGCAGCGTGGAATTCTGGCTGGCGACCTGATGAAAGAGCCCCTTGGCCGCGAAGATCAGGATCCCGCCGAGCAGGAAGACCACGGAGGAGTGGCCCAGGGAAAAGTAGAGGCCGACCTTCATCGGCCGCTTACCTTCCCGCATGAACTTGCGCGTGGTGTTGTCGATGGCGGAGATGTGGTCGGCGTCAAAGGCGTGGCGCATTCCCAGCGTGTAGGCCGTGAGTGCGATCCCTATGCCGAGGAAGTGGTAGTGGCGTGGCACCACAAGCGCCAGGATGATGCCCCAGCCGATTACGTGAAGCAGCAGGACCACACCGAAGGTGAACGAAAGCGTCCGCTTTTCGTGTGCATTCAGGTCGAAAGAAAACCGCCTGCCTCCGGCCGCCACTCGCACCCTCCTGCTAGGCCCCAACAAATGCTATGGCTATTGCGAATCATTCGCAACAAGGAATCAGACTTATCGCACAAAATCCCATATGACCAGGGCATCTTCGCAACCCCTGCGTACCTTGTTGCGAACTGTCTGCCAATTGCGATCCAATTGCATCAACACCACCCGCGCCACAGACCTTCCCGGATCACTCGACTTTCCGGATTCCGGCCGGCCGTTTTCCTCTAACCCGCGCCACTAGGCGCAACTAGGATTCGCGGCATGGCACGCATCCAGATCGAGGGCGACGAACTAGTCATAGAGCTGTCGACACTCGAGAAGATCGAGGGCCTTCATTCAAATCTGCGCTTTCCCACCAGCTCCGTCCGTGCGGTCAGGGTCGCAAAGAACCCCTACAAGGAAATCAGCGGCATAAGGATCGGCACCGGAATACCTTTGGTGGTGGCGGTCGGCACCTGGATGGGAGTTGGGCACAAGACTTTCGTGGCGGTGCACGGGCATCGAGCGGCCGTGGTGATCGAGCTGGAGGGCCAGCCTCTCGATGAGCTGATCATCTCCTCCGACGAAGCCGACGCGGAGGCCAAGCGAATCAGCGCCGCGCTCGAGGCCTGACGGCCAGGGTCCAAAGTCCCGTTTGGGCACTAAGGGAATACCCACGGGGGTATAGTGTTGTACTTAGCCGAACCATACGACACCACGACGGAAGGGCAAAATGGCGACTGTTAATCTCAACTCGGAATCCTTCGAGGAGACTGTTAAGGGTAACGACATCGTGCTCATTGACTTCTGGGCTACCTGGTGCGGACCCTGCCGCAGTTTCGCCCCGGTCTACGAGAAGGCATCCACGGAGAACCCCGATATCATCTTCGGCAAGGTAGACACCGAGGAACAGCGGGAGCTAGCCGGTGCCTTCCAGATCATGTCGATCCCGACCCTGATGGCCTTCAGGGACCAGATCCTCCTCTATGCACAGCCGGGCGCGCTACCTGCGTCGGCTCTCGACAGCCTCATCACCCAGATCCGCGCCCTCGACATGGACGAGGTTCGCGACAAGATCGCGGAGGCCGAGAAGGCGCAGGCCTAAAAGATCTCCCACCCAAGAGAAGAAGGACCGGCGACAAGCCATACCGGACCCCCCAGTGGTCTTGTCGCCGGTCCTTCCGCATTCCGGAACTATGTGTCATCGGCCACGAGCCGGACCATCCGGGACCTTCTTCTCTAGCCCGCCGCTGGGCCCGGACAGATACTTCAGCCAGGAGACAAGCCACACCCCACAGGAGGTGGCACCATGCTCAGGGCACGAAAGCACAACCGGCGCGCGGGCGTTTCAACTGCAATCCTCGGACTGCTCGCGCT
>JAJYPE010000226.1 GCA_021795585.1 Actinomycetes bacterium
GCCTGGTCTCTCCCCCGTTGGCCGCTTTGGTCATCGGCGGTGCCCGGTCAGCTCGGCCAGGACCTCGAGCGCCCGGCGAGTGCCTCGCACGTCATGCACCCTGAAGATCCTCGCCCCGCCCAAATAGGCGATCGTGGCCGCGGAGATGGAGGCCGGCCCCCGCTCGCCCAGCTCCAGACCCAGGTGCGCGCCCAGCACGTCCTTGTTGGAGGCGGAGAGAAGAAGCGTGTAGCCCAGGCCGGCCAGCACGTCGGAGTTGCGCAGAAGAGCCAGGGAGTGCTCAGTCCTCTTGCCCAGGTCCAGGCCGGCGTCGACGATTACCGAGTCCGGATCCACCCCCGCCTCGATTGCGCGGGCCGCCCGGTCGAGTAGGAAGTCGCGCACGGTCGACACCACGTCGTCGTATTCGGGGTCGGGGTCGGGAACCCGGGGGGCAAGGCGGATATGGGTGGCCACCACCGCGCCGCCGTGCGAAGCGGCGGCCGGAAGGTAGCCGGGGTCGGCAAAGCCGGAGATGTCGTTGCCGATCACCGCGCCCGCGGCCATGGAGGCGTCAAGCACCTTCGCGTTCCAGGTGTCCACCGAGATGGGTACCTCGAAGCGTTGATGGAGGGCCTCGACAGCCGGGACCACCCGCTCTATCTCCTCATCGGTGGAAACCTCGGGGCCGGTACCCGCCTTGACTCCCCCGACGTCGAGAATGTCGGCGCCCGCCATCACCAGCTCCTCGGCCTTGGAGAGGAAGGCGTCGAAGGCGAAGTAGGCCCCCTGGTCGAAGAAGGAGTCCTTGGTGCGATTGAGGATTCCCATGACCATGGCCTTGGAGCCCAGGTCAAAGCGGCGATCGCCGAGCTTGAGACTACCCAACCTGCCGCCTCCGCCTAACTTTGTACCCGCCACGGGCGTCCTGCGATGCGCGGGCGTGCGCCCACAGGCAGACTTTCAACTTATCCACCGCTACCCCCGCCGAAGGCGGGAAGGTGCGGCGAGCCTAGAAGAGCCGCGAAGCCAGCGCCCGGCGATAGCGTCCGGCGGCCTCGCGATCGGGAAGCACCTCGAGCAGGTCCCGGAACTCCTGACGCGCGTCCTCGTCGTCCCTGACCTTGTCCAACAACTCGTCCAGCCTGCCCGATACATCGGCGGCCGGCGCCCCACCCTTCTGATTGAGGCGGGCCTGCGCAGCGATGCGCAGGGACTCCTCGTTCTCGGGGATGCGGGCCAGGAGGGCCAGCGCGTCGTCGTTCTCGCCACGATCCACCAGGATCTGGGCCAGCGCGAGCACGCCTTTCTCGTGGCCGGGCTCGAGATCGAGCGCCTGGCGGATGGAGGCCTCGTCACCCGTCTCCACCAAAAGGTCGGCCGGGGTCTTGGTCGGAGCCAGCTTGGCCACGAATTCGCGGATGACGCTTTCGGGCTGCGCGCCGACGAAGCCGTCGACCACCTTGTGGTCCTTCAGGGCGTAGACGGCGGGGATGGATTGCACGCGGAACGCCGCGGCCGCCTGGGGGTTGTCGTCGACGTTGATTTTGACCAGGACCACCTTGCCCTGGGTCTCGTCGACCACTTTCTCGATCATGGGGCCAAGGGTCCGGCATGGGCCGCACCAGGGCGCCCACAGGTCCACCACCACCGGAGTGGTTCCGCTCTTCTCGAGCACCTCGGCCTGGAATGTTGCATCGGTTACGTCAATTGCTGCCACGCTCCAAATTCTAGCGTCCGGCGGTTCTTCCAGGTCCTATACCCCTAGGGGTATAGGTTCCCAATTTCGCATTCGCAGCTGACCGCGGGTCAGGTCGGCTAGATTGCATGCCCATGGAAGGGATCCGCGAACCACAGACCAGCCTCTGGATAACCGAACAGCTCCCGGATCTCCTGCCCCCACTCTCCTACGAGCTGATCGCCGGAGGCAGGTCCAATCTGACCTTCGCGGTGGACGACGCCAACGGCCAACGCATAGTGCTTCGGCGCCCGCCAACATCCCACGTGCTTCCAACCGCGCACGACATGCATCGGGAATTCCGCATCATCTCCGCCCTGCACCCCCTTGGCTTCCCCGTAGCCACCCCCCTCGCCATCTGCATGGACCCCGAGGTCAACGACTATCCCTTCTACCTGATGAGCTTCGTGCGAGGGTCGATCCTGCGCGACCCCGAACTGACCCAGGCGCATTTCCCGGATCCGCCCATGCGCCGGCAAATCGCCGAGAACCTGGTCGCCACGCTGGTGAAGCTGCACGGCTACGACGTGGAGAAGATCGGCCTTTCCGACCTGGCCCGCCACGACGGCTACATCGAACGCCAGCTGCGCCGCTGGTACACCCAGTTCCAAGCCAGCTCGTCCGAGATCGACCACAAGGTCCCGCTGGTGGACGAGATGTTCGCCAAGCTCTCCGAGCGCGTACCCGCCCAGCAAAAGACGTCGGTGGTGCACGCCGACTACCGCCTCGACAACACCATGGTCGCCGACGACGGGACCATTGCGGCGGTGCTGGACTGGGAACTGTGCACCCTCGGCGATCCGCTCGCCGACATCGGTACGCTGCTGGTCTACTGGACCGAACCGGAGGACGCCAACGTCCCCCTCTCGGCGGTGACCGCCCTGCCCGGCTTTCCGCGCCGCGCCGAAGTGGCGGAGTGGTATGCCAGCGGCGCCGGCGTCGATCTCGGCCTCATCAACTACTACATCGCCTTCGCCTACTGGCGCCTGGCCTGCATCCTGGAAGGCGTCTACTCACGCTACGTCCAGGGCGCGCGCGGTGGCGACCGCAGCTCGATAACCGAGTACGCGCGCCAGGTCGAGCTGCTCGCCGAGAGCTCCCGCGAGGCGCTGAGCCGCTACTAGGCGCTCGCCGCGCCGCCACCGGGCACCGTAGGTCTTCATGCACAGCCGCTCGGGGCCGCTGCGCTTCTACGGGATGAGGTTGATCAGCCGCGGCAGTCGCGCGATGACGCGCGAGGCTTTGTCGGATCCAAGGGCTTTGCGGACCTTGTCGGACCCGAGAGCGAGCGCGAGGGCGCCGTCCTCGCTGATGTCCACCGCCACCTCGATCTTGTCGCGAACTTTGCCTGCCACCTGCACAACCATCGTCTCGGTGGCCGAAACCAGCAAGGCGGGATCCGCCACTGGCCAGGGCTCGGCGTGGATGATGCCGTCGGCGTGGCGAAGCGACCAGGCCTCGGCGGTCATGTGCGGGGCCATGGGGGCCAGCATCTTCAGGATGGCGTCCACCGACTCGTTCAGGCTTGCCGCGTCCGCTCCGGCCTGGAGGGACTTGTAGGCCTGATTTGTGAGGGCCATGAGCGCGGCGACCGCGGTGTTGTAGCTCCAGCGCTCGTAGTCGGTGGTCACCTTGTCGACGGTGCGGTGCGTGGCTTGGCGGAGTTCGATGGAGGCGCCGCGCTGGTCCCCTCCAGAGGGGGCGAGGGAGGGATCGGTGGCCAGGCGGTAGACGCGCTGCAGGAAGCGCGAGCATCCCTCGATCATCTCGTCCGACTGCCCGGTCCAGTCGAAGTCGTCCCCGGGGGGGCCGACGAAGAGGTGGAAGACCCGCAGAGCGTCC
>JAJYPE010000227.1 GCA_021795585.1 Actinomycetes bacterium
ATTGCATTACGGGGGAGTTGCCTTTATCCTACGCGGCAATGGGGCGGTAGCTCAGCTGGGAGAGCGTCGCGTTCGCAATGCGAAGGTCGGGAGTTCGATCCTCCTCCGCTCCACCAATATATAAAGGTCAACCGTTCTCGGTTGGCCTTTTTTCTTGTGCGCTCCCGCGTATTCGCGGGGACTCCCGCGGATTCCTGCGGACTTCCTTCCCCGGCCGTCTCGCCCGCCTCGGGCAACATTTCACTCTCTTCGAGCCATTTTTCTCTCCGACCTCGCTCCCTGTGAGGCGCTGAAGTCCGCAAAGCCCGTCAGCGGCAGCCGTTAATATCAACAAGTCACGTGCTTACCATTTAAGCGGTTGGATAACAGCGTTGCCTGACCGAACAGGATTCGTCATGGAAGTTCGTCTGAGAGCGCCCATCTCGGCACGATCATCACGCGCCCCGAGTGCATCTTTGACTTTGGGACTAGACCCCAGGCCACATGGCTAGAGTCGATATACCAGTTCGAGCCAGCTTCTGACTCTGGTCGCGGAAGTTGAACTTGGTGAGGATTTCCTGCACGTTGGGCGAGAAACCGTCCAGATACGCAATGAAGTCATCGCGCAGGCGGTTGTCGGCGATGTTCCAAATGAAGTCGACGATCCATTTGATTTAGCTTTGGTCTTGCACTTTTCCGCTTTTCATATCGTCATGTTCTGTTCACTCGACGCGGAACTGGGGGAGTGTCAATCATCATGGCCTTGCCTCCCCTTATCAGTCTGCTCTGTGATCCACTGGTCAATTTCCTGGCGACGAAACCTCCAGGTACCCCCCACCTTGAATGCCGGGATATTCCTGGCAGCCGCCAAGCGGTAAACAGTGCGCTTGCCCACCTTGAGGGAGGCCGTCTCGCCCACGACCCCCGTCCAGAAGCTCAACGAGCGTCAGTTCGCTGCGGACGGGTCGGCGCGGACGGCACTGGGCGAGATGATGGCCTTTCTGGATTGTGGACAGCCTACCGCAACCCTCTCACATGATTCGCCCGCCTGACAAGGGATAGACGTCATGGCAAACATCGAACGGCGGGCTATCGACGCCCTGCGGGCCGATGCCAAGCTGATGGCAACGATCGAGTCGTCAGAAGGGGCTGCCTGGGGATCGATCAACCGGTTGCAGCAGCTATCACGGCCTCCAAGCTCGTTCCGGCCACTGTTGATGACATCCTTGCCGAAGCACACAGGATTCTGACCGAACGTGAGGATTTCGCGGCGGATCTGCGTCAGGTATGGCGCAATGCAGAAGAGGTGTGCGCCGAAGATGCCAAAATGGTCATCCGATTCGGCGGCATCACGGACAGGCGCGCCGACCCGCTCGACCTCATCAAGAGCTCCCTCAGTAACAGCGGCTGGCGTATCGCCACCATCAGGGAGGCTGGGTCTGCCACAGAAGGCAAGCGCCAAGCGAATGCCTTCCTGCGCACTAAGTCCAAGCCGATGGTCGAGTACGACGTTTGGGCGACCAGGCAGTAAACCGATCCGCACGCAGCATCACTGTAAGATCTCGTACCCACTGCTGCGCCCACCCTTGCCGGTGGGCCGCAGGCACCCTTTCTCGACAAGATTCGCCAACTCCCGGTAAGCAGTGGCGCGACTGGTCCTGGTCATCCCCATGTACTTGCGGGTATTCATGCCGCCATCGAAACCGCCCGGGCCAGCTTCCAGCAGCCGGTTGAGCACCTTGCGCTGACGCTCATTAAGAGCGGTCATCTGGTGCCGGAGCCAAAAGCGAGCCTTGGCCAGGGTGTTGGCCACCGTCTGCTCGGCGGCGGTCGCCGCTGCCTCGACCTGTGAGAGGAACCAGACCAGCCAGTCAGTGACTTCCAATCCGCCGCGCTGCGTCTGTTCCAGGACGACGTAGTAGCTCTCCCGTTCCCGCAGTATCTGCGCCGAGAGGCTGAACAGCCGCATCGGCTGGTGTTCGTCGTGGGAGAGCGCCATATCGGTGATGGCGCGGGCCAGCCGGCCGTTACCGTCCTCGAAGGGATGCAAGGTGACGAACCAGAGGTGGGCCAGCCCGGCGCGAATGAGTCCTTCGAGACCGGGCGGCGGGTCGCTGAACCAGGCGAGGAAGCGTTCCAACTCGCCCTCCAGCCCTTCGCGGGGCGGCGCGATGAAGTGCACCTTCTCCCTGCCGATACCGCCCGAGACCACCTGCATCAGTGCATCGCCACGTAACGCCCCCACCCGGATTGCGTGCAGGCCAGAGTAGCCGATCGGGAACAGGGCCGCCTGCCAGCCGAACAGGCGCTCTGTGGTCAAGGGAGCAGCGTGGCGCCGAGTCGCGTCCAGCAACACGTCGATCAGTCCGTCCACGGCGCGGGGTGGCGCCGGCAGTCCTGCCGTCGGAAGCCCCAGGCGGCGGGCTACCGAGGAGCGCACCGCCTCCAGATCTAGCCGCTGGCCCTCTATCGCGCTGGTGGTCAGACCGTCTTCCACCAGGATGGCGGCCACGGCCTCAAGCGTGAGGTTGGCATCAAGCAGCCGGCCCGCCCCGAGGACCTTGCCTTGGGCTAACCGGGCCCGGGCAAGCAGCGGCGCCAGACGGGCCTCGTCCCAGCGGAAGCGGGGCCAGTCGAGTTGCTGCCAGATCCAGGTGAGAGGCGTTGGCATGCCTTTTTCGCTCCATATCATGAAGCTATTATGCGAGTGAATCGCCTCAACGGCAAGACAGCTCCCGCTGCCCAGCCCTACCAGGTCGTCCCCGCCTGCTCCGCTACGAGCCTGGAGGTGGATGCATGGAGGCATTGTGCTTCATAGTCCTCGATGTCGATCAGGCGGTACAGCACTCGGCCACAGATCTTCAAAAACTTGGGACCTATCCCCTCGCTGCGCCAGCGTTCGAGGCCCGCCTCGCTGATGTTCCAGCGAGCAGCCAGTTGCTTCTGGTTGAGGTGAACGACTTCCACCTTGGTCTCCTTCCGCATGAGTTGGCAGGAGTCCATAAAGGCGCTGTTCGGTCCGGTAACCAAGTGAACGGAGGCGGTTCGAAGCCGCTGTGCCAGGGGTACGATCTATCCGCGGACCGTCCTGATGGTTTGCGACGACTTCTGTGGGGGGATCGATATGATTACGAGAGAAGAGCTTTACGCACTGGTGTGGTCCCAGCCGATGGCCAAGGTGGCGGAACAGTTCGGGGTGTCTGGAAGCTACATGGCCCGGGTCTGCTCGTTACTCCGGGTGCCGCGGCCTGAGCGGGGCTACTGGGCAAAATTGGCCGTGGGGAAGGCGCCGCCACCCCGACCACTTCCAGAAGCGCAGCCTGGTGATGAACTCTTCTGGTCGAAGGACGGCGACCTCCGCTCCGCTCCAGTAGTCAAACCGGCGGTGCCTCGGAAGCCATGGGTGCGTGGAGCTGCTAGGCGCGTCACCGGTACCCACGGCCTCATACGCGATGGCAAGAACCATTTCGAAACTGGCCGTCCGGTCGACGACGGGGATTATCTCAAGCCCTACAAGCGGCTGTTGGTCGATGTCACGACCTCAAAAGCTGGCCTCGATAAGACGCTCGCTAGATC
>JAJYPE010000027.1 GCA_021795585.1 Actinomycetes bacterium
GCCACCGCGTCGGTGAGCACCGTGGAATCCAGAGCCCGCTTCTTGGAGGCGCCCTTGATTCCGGTGGCCTCGATCACTTTGGCGGTGATCTCAAAGATGATCTTCGTCGTAGAGAACCCGATTCGCAAGGCAGGCGTGCAGGATCCCGACCCAGCGGTTGGCCAGCTGACGGATGGCTTGGCGATGGGTCTTGTTCCGGGAGCGCAGTTCGTCATAGTAGGCACGGGCACCGGGTGAGGCCTTCAGAGAACAGAAGGCCCACTGGTCCAGGGCATCGGCCAGGCGCCGGTTGCGAGCGTGGCGAGCGAGCACCGCGCGACTCTTGCCGGAAGCGCGGGTAACCGGTGATGTACCTGCGTAATTTCTTACGACTTGGTATCGGCGTAGCGGTTCGGGTCATCCCCGAACTCGCCCAGCACCCGGGCACCCAGCACCATCCCGACACCTGGGAGGGAGAGGATGATCTGGGAGTCCGGGTGCGCCTCAAAATCCGCGGCCAGTGCCGCCTCTAGGGAGGCGATCTGGGCGTTGTAGGCGCCGATCATGGCCACATGAGCGCTCACACTTCTCCCGTAGGCCGCCTCCAGCTCGCGGGCCTGGGAGAGCTGCTCGGCGCGCAGGGCCGCCTGGATCTGAAGCGCTCGGGTCTCCAGGTTGCGCTCCCGCCCCGCTCTGCGCAGGGCGGAGGCGATCTTGGATACCGAGAGTTGGCGCCCGAGGGCCGGGGTGGGGGCGATCTGAAGAATCGCCAGGGCGTCCCGCCCGTCGAAATCAGCGCCGAAGGCCTCCAGCGCCCCGGGGTAGTAATCCTTGAGTGCGTTCCTCAGGGCATTGGCCTCCCGCTGTCGGGACCAGATGGCGCTTTGGTGCGCTCTGGCCAGCACCTTGATCGCCTCGGCTTCCACCGAGTCTCCGGCCAGCTCGTGGTGGTTATGGCTATCGGTGCGGATCAGCTCGGCCAGCACTTTGGCATCGCCGGGATCGGATTTGGACCCCGAGGTGACATGGCGCTCCCGGTAACGCGCCACCGACATCGGATTGAGCGCCCACAGGCGGTATCCCGCCCCCACCATGGCGGTGACGATGAGCCCCCGGTCCTTCTCGATCCCGACCAGAACCTCCTCGGGGTTATCAGCGTGCTTGGCGAGTAGTTCGTGCAGCACGGCCACGCCGGCGAGGGTGTCAGAAATCCTTCTCCTGGCCAGTACCGCACCCGTTTCGTCGAGCACGCATATGTCGTGGTGGGCCTCGGCCCAGTCCACACCAACAAAGATCATCAGGTCACCTCCGTTGTCGTCACGGCACGAGCCTCGAGGCATGTGGCGGCAACCTAATGGATCAGTGCTCCTGGCACGACACCTGCAGCCCTCTCCACTTACCTCGCCGGCTGACTGGGGCACGCTCTAGGCCTAGGGCTTGAAGCCCGGGAGTCTGAAGTGCTCACCAGTCAGTGGCTCGGTGGAAAGCCTGCCCCTTAAGAGACGAGACTTCCAGTCCCATTAGGAATCTCAGACCTGTCCTAGGCTTCGTATCGTGGATGGGTTGTGCATCTAGATATCTAGGGTGAGGTGCTGCGTACCCCCATGGCGTATGCCGCTTCGAGGGCGTTTGCTCGTTTTCGGCGGTCCTTTTCACGCGATGTACTACAATTTGTCATACGAGCATCGTAAACCGCATTGACGTCAGTGAGGACGTTGAAGAGAAGCTTTGGTGCAAGCACGGCGAGCTGACCCAGTATGACGTTGAATACGCGCTTGATCACCTCATAGATGAGCCTGGTTGGGCAGAGGATGATGCGAATGGCCCGAGGTTTATTGCATGTGGGCAGACCCGGTCTCGCGGCTTGATCTTCATTGCCTTGCGGCCCTTAGACCTGGACCGGGGATTTTGGGCCTTGATAACGGCCTTCCCTTGTAATCAAGATTACTGGGACGAGTATGGAGGTGTGAGATGAGCGAATTGAAAGGCGGAGAGTCCGATACGACAGAGGCAGAGATTGTCGAAGCGTATCGGAACAGGGTCCGCGAGCCCCTTGAGCGCACGCAGGGAGAGTCGACGGTCCTGTCGGTCAGGATGTCACGAGAGTTTCTAGGAAGGCTCACCGACGAGGCGCATCGTTGCCACAAGCCCGTTGGTCGCCTCGTGCGCGAAATGTTAGAGGAGCAATTGGACGCGCAGGAGGCGAATAGTAACGCCAGTGTGGTGCTCTTGCTTCAGACGATTTCTCCTATTGTCTCCGTGGAGTTTCGCGACTTGACTGTGAATTTGTCGAACGTGCTCACGGCCATCCAAACGAACGAGAATTTTTCTTCTTGGCTCAACCAAGGTCGGCGGCGTATCGCCATGAGAGAGGGTGTGCGGGATGGCGAGGATATGAGGTTGCTGGCATGAGCGAAGCACTGCCTGCCGGCTCGGCGGTAGACCCTGCCGGAGGCGACTGGTTTTTGCAGAGGCTTGTCCGGCTAGCGAATGTGACAGGCGTCGAAATTGGTATTACGTTGACGGTCGGAGGCTCGATTATCTCGGGTGAGTTGACAGGTGGACGCGAGTACTTTGAGGCGGTGGCCGAGCAGGTTCGTTCGGCAGTACCCGGCGAAGTGGGCGAGGCAATGTCAGATTTCTTTAGAAAAGGTGCCAAGGTGTATGTGCTCGCTAAAGAAGAAACGAACGAGGTAAGTGTGGATTTAATCCCCCCGAATTATCTGCATTTACGCAACGCCAAGCATTTTGCCCCTGGTAGCGAGGCCATGCCTTCCGGGGACGGGATGTGGTGGAGGGGGCGCATAGCGGAGGTGAGTGGGTTCACCGTTGGAAGCTTGGGGCCACGACCCCCGGCAGACCCGGCCGAATGAAAATGAAGCGCGCCAGGGAAGGGGGTGCGTCCCCTGTAACGCAGCACCCGCAAGAAGCATCCCCATCATATCGGACGGAATTCCTCGCATTGGTTTCGTCTGTCACGCGTTGCTGCCGCGCGGGGTGGCGAGCTGTGCGTTAAGGCTCGCGTTGGCTGTGCCGGCTGACCCGAGGTGCGCGACTTGGTCCAAGAACAGCTGGCCCGTACCTTCTACGGCACGCGCTTTCAGATGGCGAGCGACGCCGAGCAGCGCTATCTGGCGGCCATGGTTGTTGGGCCATCTGCCCTACGCCACGGCCGAGGTAACCCGGGCATGGGGGGCAAAGAATCAGCGGCAGACCTCGCCGTATCGCGACAGCCTCATCCAGAAGGGCCTAATCTGGTCGCCCCGGCGTGACCAGGTCGACTTTTCCGTCCGACTCTTCGCCGAGTTCCTTATCCAGCACCACCCGGTCGGCGGTTTCGATGACGAATAACCGCCGCGGGCTCAGGGGTCAGACCCGCGGCACGCAACGGCCGCTGAGTGTCGAGGAAGCCGCGGAGCTGCTCGGTTTTTCAGGCATGATCGGTGACTTAGACTGGTGAAAATGGAAGATCGCTGGAGGCTCAGCCGAGCGGGCATCTTGAACGTCTACCAGTACGCCAACGAGGTGCTCTCCTTCGGCGACGGGCGGCTCCTCCTGCGAGGAGTCAACGGCTCGGGCAAGTCGACGGCGATGAACATGCTCCTGCCGTTCCTCCTTGACGGTGACACGCGCCGCATCGACGCGGCTGGCGAGCAGTCCGGGGTCCTCAAGTCCTGGATGCTGTCGGGCCGCGAAGACCCTCAGCCGATCGGGTACCTGTGGGTCGAGTTCGCGATGGGTGACGAGTACCTGACCTGTGGGTGCGGTATCCGCGCCAACCGGTCTTCGGACATGGTCTCGACATGGTGGTGGATCACGCCGCGCCGTCCGGGTGTTGACCTGGACCTGGTGCAGGACAACCGCCCCCTCAGCGCGGAGGGCCTGCGGGCTGTGATCGGCTCCGATGCCATCTTCCGCCAGGAGGACAGGAGGGCCTACCGGGAGGAAGTCCGGCGCTGGCTCTTCGGGGGAGCAGAGATCGACCAGCACATCCGGCTGCTCCACGTGGTCCGCAGCCCGCGGGTCGGTGACCGGATCGACCAGGACCTTCCGTCCTACCTCCACGACGCCCTACCGCAACTGTCCGAGGCGGCGCTGGCCGATGCAGCCCAGCCTCTCGACGACCTCGAAGAGCACCGGCGCAACGTCGGCGAGCTGGCCCGTACCGCCTCCACGCTCTCTGCCTTGCAGGAGGTCTACGGCGACTACTGCCGCTCTGAGCTGCGCCGTAGGGCCGAGAGCGCTCTCGGCCTGGTAGCCGCAGCAGAGCGGAGCCGCCGCGCCGTCGCCAGGGCCAGGTCGGACCTCCGAGAGGCCGAGAAGGCGATGGATACCGCCGCAGCCCAGGTCGGGAGCCTCAATGCCCGTGAGCGGGAGCTGCGAGTGGAGCTCCAGGGCCTTCGCGACCTGCCCGGATACAAGGAGGGCGCACAGCTCGACGATCTCCGTGGCCACGTAAGAGGTCAGGCCGACGTGCTCGAAGGCGCCGAGGGCGAGCTGGCCCGCCGATGCGCCAACGAGGGCAGTTCCCGGCATGACCTGGTCAGCGCCTGGTCGATGTCGCGACAGGACCACGCCGATCTCGAGTCTGTCCTTCATGAGCTGTCGGATGAGGTGCTCTCAGCCGGGCTCACGGCCGCCGCCCCGGACCTGCCAGCGCTCGGCGCGTACCAGCTCGATGAACAGGGCGGCTTGGAAGCCCCTCGCGAGGTCTCTGGCGATCTGGTCATCGCCCGCCTGTCCGATGTGCGCGCCGCGGCTCAGCACCGGAGGGGGGATCTGGACGAGGTGCGGCGCGAGCTGAAGTTGGTCGCCGCCACGGCCGCGGACCTCGCCGTGGCGACGCGCGAGCTGCAGGCGGCCGAGCAGGAGCTCCAGCGACGCCGGGAGGCACTTGCCGAATGCACGAGTGAGCTGGACGGCGCAACGACTGAATGGCGTCGGGTCCTGACCGACTGGGTTGGTGAACTCGCAGCCGAACTTGTCACGTCACAACTACCGCCGCTGGCCGGCGTCGCTCTGGACGCCGGTCTTGCTGACCGCAGGACCGAGGTGCGCGGCGCCCTCCAGCCGGAGGTCGATCGCCTGGTTGTCCATCACGAGCGGGCAGTCGCGGCAGCCGAAGCCGCAGCCGGCCACCAGCGATCGGCGGTGGACGAGGCAGCCGCCGAGCTGGGCGGCCTCGAGGCGATGTCGATGCCTGAGCCGCCGGCGCAAGCCTGGCAGCGGCCCGACCGGGGTGCGGTTCTGGCGGAGCTGGTCGATTTCGTCGAGGACACCGACGAGCCGACCCGGGCGGCAATCGAGGCCGCCATGGAGGCCGGCGGCCTCCTCACGGCCGAAGTCCGACCCGACGGGGCGCTCCTCGTGGATGCGGGTACCCTCCTGGCTTTGTCTCAGGCGGTGGTGGCCGACCCACTCAGCCGGTATCTGGTGGCGGTCCAAGGTGCCGATCCGGTCGTGCGCCGAGTGTTGGAGTCCGTTTCGACCGACCCGTGGGACCTTGACCTCGAAGGGGTCACTGTCGTCACTCTGGACGGACGATTCCGGACAGGCGTTCTCAGCGGGCGCCACCACAAGGGCCGGGCGGAGCACATCGGCCTGGCCGCCAGGAGGGAACGGCTCGAACGCCTAAGGGCCGAAGCCCGGCAGCGGCTGGAAGCGGAGAAGGAGACCCTTGCTGCCATCGAGCGTGAGCTGCGTGCGGCGACCGCCCGCCGTGATTCCGCTGCGGCGCTGCGCTCCGTGTTCCCCGCCGGCGAGGCGGTCGATGCGGCGGTGCTGGCTCTCCGGATGGCGATGGACGCTGTGCAGGCAGCCAAGGGCCTGACCGCCGCGCGGGCCGATGTCCAGCGTCTCGCCGACGACGCTCACGCCGACGCGGTTGACAAGAGCCGGCGGGTCGCCGCCAATCTCGGGCTTGTCGCCGACGAGGACGCCCTTCAGCGTGTCGAGGCCTCGGTTGGAGCCGCCCTTTCGGCAGTGGATCGGACCGGGAATGCTGTCCGCGTGCTGCTCCGGTCTGTGGCGGACTGGGGCAAAGCAGCGGGGCGCTGGACCGAGAGCTTCTCCGCCGCGTCCTTGGGGGAGAAGGCGGTCGTAGCCGCTCGGGTGGAGCTCGACCGGCTCTGCACCCGTCTCGCAACACTGGAGGACCAGTTCGGTGCGGCCTACGAAGAGATCTTGGACCAGGTCCGCTCAAGCGAGGAGCACCTGGAAACGACCGTGACAGCCCTGGAGCAGGCAAGGCAGGCGCATCTCCACTGCAACACCACCCAGGCTCAGGCGGCTGGCAACGTCGACCTGCAGTCCAGGACCGCAGCCGAAGACGAGCAGAGGGCGCTCGGGGCGCTCCCGCAACTGAAACGGACCCTGGCTGTGCCCGGTCTCGCGGAGTCCGTCTCCGCCGACCCCGCCTGGGCAGCCGCCCCGGTCGAGGAATCGGTGGCCGGGCTTCGGGAGCTGGCCGTGAGGATACAGGCCCATGCGTCCGGAGGCGAAAGCCGCGACGTGGCAGCCGACGGGGTGCGCCAGTCCCTGCGCCAGCGGCGCGACTCGCTTGGTGCCGGATGGGACGCGGAGGACCGCCAGGCGGATGAGTCCCTGCCGATGAGTGTGGAGATCAACGGTCCCGAAGGCCGTCTTCCCTTGGCCAGCGCCGTCTCCGTCGTGCGGGCACGCCTGTCGGAGCTGTCCGCCCTCCTCTCCAGCGAGCAGGATGACGCGCTACGAAATCTCCTGCAGGGGCTCGTCGCTCGTGAGGTGGCGGACAAGCTCCATGCTGCCAGCGGTCTCGTGGCTCGCATGAACCGCCGGTTGGACTCCATCACCACCGCGCACGGCATAGGCGTGTCCATCCGCTGGCGCCGGCGGGAGGGCCTCGACCCTGCGCGCGCCGAGATGGTGACACTGCTGGCCAAGCAGCCGGATCTGCGCACTCCGGAGGAGGACTCGAGGCTGCGGGAGGTCATCGCTTCCCAGCTCGACTTTGCCCGCCGCGAGGACCCCGACGCCTCCTACAGCTACTTGGTGGGCAGCATTCTCGACTACCGGTCCTGGTACGAGATAACGCTGCTACTGAAGCGACCAGGCCGACCCGACGAGCGCCTGACGAGAAGGACGCCGCTGTCTGAGGGAGAGAAAAAGATCGTCAGCTACCTGCCTCTCTTCGCGGCAGTCGCCGCCTCGTGCGACTCACTCGCCGAAGGCGCCCCCGCGGCTCCCCGGTTCCTGCTGCTCGATGACGCGTTCGCCAAGGTGTCGGAGGACAACCACCCCAAGCTGTTCGGGTTGCTGGTCGAACTGGACCTCGACTTCATTGCTACGAGCGAACGGCTCTGGGGCACCTACGCGACCGTGCCCAAGCTGGCCATCACCGAGGTCATACGTGACGCCTCCCTCGGAGTCGTCGTGCTTGAGCACAGCAGGTGGGACGGAGCGTCGAGGACCTCCTCCTCATGAGCGCGGTGGACCGATCCGACGATCGCCCTGAACTGGAGGAGGCCGACGCGGCATCAGGGCGGCTCCTCTTTCGTTATGTAACGGTCGACGAGTGGCAGGACTACCGCCAGATCATGGCGGTGTTCGCCGGGACCTTCTTCTCCGACTTCACGCCGGAGGAGGTGGAGCAGCGCCTCGCCGCAGCGGGCGTGGTCCTTCCCGATGGCGTGGTAGCGGCTCGGCTCGAAAGCCTCCGCCGGTGGGGGAACTTGACCGTGTCATCGATAACCGGCACTCCGGCGAGCCTGGCCGACTACTACCGGCGCCGCAACCGCTATCTCATCACTCGGGCAGGCCAGGAGGTCCACGAAGCGGTCGAAGGCATCCTCACCAGGATCGACGAAGTGCGGGACGTGTCGCTCGGCCGCCTCCGGTCGCTCGTAGACGCCCTGCGGCAGTTGGCCGACGCAGACGTAGCGGGGTGCGGCCCGGAGCGGCTCGAAGAGATGGTTAGGGCCGTGTTCGACCCCCATCAGGCGTTCACTTCGGAGATCACGCAGTTCTTCGCGGCGATCAACCAGTGGCAGAACCGCTACGACCTCACCCCCGACGAGTTCAGCTTCTTCGCCCAAGTGCTGGTCGGCTACGTGGCCGACCGTCTCGGGGAGATCGAGAAGGTGTCGCGGCCGATCGCCGTCATTCTGGAGGCTCTCACGGAGCGATTCGAGACGATCGCCGCCCGAACCTCCGGCGGGCTGGCGTCGAAAGTCGAGGAGGCCGGCCTGGCCGCGGCCGTTTCGGTGAGCCGCATTCCCGGCTCCTCGGTCGACGACTGGGTGCTCCTGCGCAGCTGGTTCGTAGGGGCGTCCCATCGGCCGGCTCGCATCGAGCAGCTGCGGAGAGACGCCGTGGCCGCGGTGAGGACGCTGACGCTCAACCTGACCCGCCTCTCCCGGGTGGGGCTGGGCGGGTCGTCCCGCCGCGCCGACTTGTTGAGGCTGGCCAGGCTGGTCAGCGACCACCCGGGATCGGCGGCGGATCTGGTCGGCGCTGGACTGGGGCTGTTCGGCTCCAACCACTGGGGAGCGATGGCCGAGGACGTGGAGGACCCGGTGAGCATCGCCACCGCCTGGCGTGATGCTCCGCGGGCCGCTGTGCCGGTCTCCCTGCGGGAGCGAGGCGACACCACCGCCCGAGGTTTCGCCAGCCCCATCACCGACCGGTCGGCCGCCCAACGGGAGATACGGCGCCGCAGGGAGCAGGAGCTTCTCGCCCTGCACCGGGCCGACACCGAGCTTCTCGCCCTCTCGGACGGTGGAGATCGGCCACTGTCCTCCGCTGCTCTCGCTCGCCTCGAGTCCCTCGTCGGCCGGGCGGTGCAGAGGATGCCAGTGGGGGCCGATGATTTCATCTTTGGCGACGACTCGCTGGCCGTCGTGCTCACCCGTGCCAGAGGCGAGGGCAGCACGGTCCGCTCCGTGGAGGGGACGCTCCACTTCGTCGACCTAGTGGTGTCGGTCCGGGAGCCGGTGCGTTGACCGGCGATCCGCAGGCGCCCGTAGAGCGGCGTGCTGCGGCACGCCATCTCATGCGGCGGCCTCTCACCTGCGCCGAGCACGACCCGGAGCTGTTCCGGCTCGTCCGCCGCCATGAGGTGGAACTGGATAGATGGTTTACGCAGCGCCTCGGATACCGGCTACACGTAACGTCCGACACCGCGAGGCTGTACAAGTCCGGGTACATTCCGCCTCGGCGACCGCTGCGGACCTCGGGCGGTAGGCCGCTGCACAACCTGGAGTACGTCATGCTGATACTGGCTCTGGCGTCGACGGTCGCCGGGCCGACGGTGATCAGCCTGAGGGACCTCATCGACCTCATCCGCTCGGCGGCAGCGGAGGCCGAGCTGGTCCTCTCCGGAGACGCGACCGAGAGGAGGGCGCTCGTCACGGCGATGCGCTGGATGATCGACCATGGTCTCGCCACAGAACTCCATGCCCACGTCGACGCCTACGCCGCCGACTCCGATGCCGACGCGGTGTTGCGCATGCGCCCCGACCGGATCGCCCTGCTACCGCTGGCTGTTCTGGCCACCAGCGGTGAGGATCTCCTGCGAAGCGCGGACCGGCGCGATAACACCAGGCAATGGATCCGAACGCGACTGGCCGAGGATCCGGTGGTCTACCGGGACGACCTTGAGGAGGCGGAGTGGGCGGAGCTGCGTAGACGCCTGGGGGAGGAGTCGCGCTTCCTCGAAGAGATGTTCGGCTTGGTGCTCGAGTCCAGAGCCGAAGGAGTTGCGGCCCTCGATCCGGGCGGCGACTTGGCGGACCAGCCGTTCCCGCTCGGCGGTACCGAGGGCCACGCCTCGCTCCTTCTCCTGGCGCTCCTGCAGGATGGCGGGGGAAAGTGGTGGGAGCAAACCGAAATTGAACAGCTCGTGGCTCGCCTCGCCATGGAGCACGCGCGGTACTGGGCCAAGGATCTCGTGGCTGCGCCTGACAGGCTGGCCTGCAGGGCCATCGATCTGCTCGAGCGCGTCCGTCTCGTCGAAACCAGGTCTGCCCCGGCCGGTGTGCGGCTCCTGCCCGCGGCAGTCCGGTTCCTGCCGATGGTGAGGCAGGACACGCTTTGGTGACTTCCTCCTTCGGATCGCTCACCTCGCCCGATCTGGTGCCCGTCTTCCAGGCGATCCGGTCCCGCCTCGAGCGGGTCGGCGAGGCCCGGCGCGGGCGCATGAGGCTGCCGGAGGGCGTCTCGGCGCGCGCGGTCTACCTGTTGGGAGACCTCGTCGACAGCCAGGTTCGGCGGACCGTCGACCTCGAGGTCCTTGAGCGCAAGCTCGTCG
This sequence comes from Actinomycetes bacterium, assembly GCA_021795585.1. Classification (GTDB taxonomy): domain Bacteria; phylum Actinomycetota; class Acidimicrobiia; order Acidimicrobiales; family Acidimicrobiaceae; genus Acidithrix. The sequence continues at coordinate 10,265 of JAJYPE010000027.1, forward strand.
ACCTCGGCGTCGGCCGTGACCTCCCGTCGGCCCTGGCCACGCTCGGGCACCCGGTTTCCGGCGAGCCGGCTCGCCGCCGTGTCGCCCGTCGCCGGGCGATCGACGCGCGAACCGCTGCCCGTGCCGAGGTGGAGCGCTGGGAGTTGGACTGGGGCCAGGAGTGGATCGACTCGATAGTGGCGCGAGGCGTCCTCTCGGGCCTCGCCCGAGTCGAGGCCGTCGGCCTGGTGCGTGCCACCCGCGGGATCTTGGCTCGCATAGATGCTTCGGACGGCCCTGACCGCCCCAGCCGGGTAGACCTCGCCGCGGAGCTGCTCGGCGACTCACACGCCCTGGACTGGGGTACTCGGCACTCGCAGGCGGTCACCCGGGCGTTGTCCATCCGCTTCGGCGGGGAAGGACGCGACGCGTGGGAGCGGGCGGGGGTCAACCTGGACCAGGTCTCCGCCCCAGCCCTCACCTGGGGACTGACCTCAGCAGCTCCAGGCGGTCTCGGGCACCTCCTGGAGGAAGCCAACGATCTCGGTATTCCGCTCCACCTCTCTATGCTCGCCCTCCGGCGGCACCCGATCGTGGTCGAATCGGGATGCGATGTCCTCGTCACCGAGAACCCGAGGATGGTCGAGGCCGCCTGCGATCGTCGGACCTGCTATCCGGTGATCGCTCTCAACGGGAACCCCTCCTCGGCCGCACTCCTCCTCGTCGACCAGCTTCTGCATAGCGGGGCGAGACTGCGTTACCATGGTGACTTCGACGCTCCCGGGCTGCAGATCTGCGCTCGTATGCACCGGCTCGGTTTGGAGCCATGGAGGATGGACTGCACCGCCTATCTCGAAGCACTCGCTGAAGCCGAGTTGCAGGGCGCGGCGTTACCGACCGACGGGCGCGCGTCCCCTCCGACGCCGTGGGACCGCGAGCTGCAGGAAGCCTTCGATAGTCACCGACTTGTCGTGCACGAGGAGCGATTGATCCAGTCCCTTCTGGGCTGAAGGACGTTTCGTGCGGCTCTGCTTCGAGGATCGGAAGGCTCTGTGGCGGTTCCGTGGGACCTCACGAATCGGAACCGCAAGCGCTAACCGGCCGTGGCCGGTCCTGTGCAGGGCGATGGGGGAAAGGCGATCACCGCTGACCGGCCCGGAGTAGACCTCAAGGAGTTGCGGTGCCCGCTATCAGCCATGAAGAGATCCGGAATGAGCTGTTCGGTGGCCCGAGCGAGAATGGCCGGCGCCAGTACGAAGCCTTTCGCGTGGAAGACGAAGCGCGTCAGGTGGACACGCATCCGGCCGGGCTGCGAGAGGCCGCGGGCCTGCCACTTGTCGTGGGCGTCGATGAGAACCAACCTGGCCGGGCGTATTACCGAGGCCTCGTTCGAAGATCCCCACCACCCGGTACCTGCGCTCCAGCTCCTGGTTGAGCCGCTCCAGTGAGTTGGCGCTCCGGATCTGGCGCCAGTACTCCTTGGTGAAGGCGCTTAATGCCGGGCACCTCTTCCTTGGCCACGTCCATCAGCTTGCCGGCCAGTGAATCCCGGACCACGTCCCACCGGGTGCTGACCTCCTCAGGCCAGCTTGGACGAAGCTGGTGCGAGAGGCGGCCCACCATCTCCTCGCCGGCTTGTGGAACTTGGGTCAATAAGTGTTCCAGGCCGCATCGATCGTGCAGCGCTGGTGGGGGCTGTTCGGAAAGCAGCACTCGATCGCCACCGCGGCTGATCCCTGCCTCGGGTCCCAAGACCTCTTCCGGCATCGCCTCCACGTCTCGGCCCGACAGACGGCACACCGACAGGCGGGCGACCTCTGCGATCGCGCCCGTCAGGCCGCCGTCACCGGCGAAGAGGTCGTGGATCTTGGCGCGGATGGTCTCGGTCGGCGATATTGTTGGTGCCGCGGGTGCAGGTTCCTCTTCGTTGACTTCCTGGTCTTGAAGAAGGCTGCGCCCGTTTTGTATTTGCACCAAGGGATTGCCGCCACCGCTCGGGAGGAAGCCATGGACTACGTGAATCTCGGCAACACGGGGCTACGCGTCTCGCGCCTCTGCCTTGGGATGATGGGCTACGGCAGGCACGAGAGCCGGGAGTGGGCGCTCGACGAGAGCGACGCGGAGCCGATCGTGCGCCGAGCCGTCGAGGGCGGCATCACCTTCTTCGACACCGCCGACGTCTACAACGGCGGCGAGAGCGAGCGCGTCACCGGGCGCCTGCTGAAGACGCTCTTCGGCACGCGCGAGGGGTATGTCGTGGCCACGAAGGTGTGCATGCGGACGATGCCAGGCGAGAACGGCCGGGGACTCTCGCGCAAGCACGTCCTCGCCTCGATCGACGGCTCGCTCAACCGGCTCGGGCTCGACTATGTCGACCTGTACCAGATCCACCGCTGGGATCCGCTCACGCCGATCGAGGAGACGATGGAGGCGCTGGGTGACGTCGTGAGGGCGGGGAAGGCTCGCTACATCGGTGCAAGCAGCATGTACGCCTGGAAGTTCGCCAAGGCTCAGCACCTGGCGACCACGAGGTTCGTATCTATGCAGAACCACTACAACCTCCTCTACCGAGAGGAGGAGCGGGAGATGATCCCGCAGTGCATCGATCAAGGGGTGGCGGTGCTGCCTTGGAGCCCCCTTGCGCGCGGGCTGCTGGCCGGCAACCGGACCATGGAGGGCGAGCGGCTCACGGCGCGCGCGGACGGATGCGTTCGGCGATCGCCTGTACAGGCCCGGGATCGACTTCGCGGTGGTCGAGCGGACGGCGGAGGCGGCGGCCGAACGAGGAGTCCCGAGCGTGCAGGTCGCGCTCGCCTGGCTGCTGCACAAGCCCGGCGTGACGGCGCCGATCATCGGCGCGACCAGGGCGGGGGTTGGCGGCGACGCGCTGGCGTCCGAGCGGCTGGAGCTCAGCGGCGCCGAGATCGCCCGGTTGGAGGAGCCGTACATGCCGCACGCCGTCTCTGGCATCATGGAGGCTTGTCTCCTGGCAACGGCAAGGGTGACTGTCAGGGAAGTTGTCGCTCCTGTGGTGATCAAGATTAGCGCCCCGATCGCCAAGCGGGGCGCCCGTGGTCGCGCCGACGGATGACTCGCGGCTCACCGATCACATTTCAATCGGGGTGCTGACGAGAACCTTCCCCATAGAGCTCGTCGATGAGATCCTGCGCAGCACCAACAAGGTGCAACAGCGCACCCGCCTGAGCGGGCCAGGGCGGGAACCAAGGACTCAAACCTCTGGGCGGAGCCACCGCCGAATCACCCCGAGCGGCCCGGAATCACCTCTTGGACCCCGCCGGAAGCCATGCCGGCGGCGCCGAGGTCGACCCTAAACCAATACCGTTTACTTAGAGTTACATCGGTGTTATTATCTCCGTTGGGAGGTAAGAGATGCCGAGACCTGGATGGAGAAAGCAACCGGATGACTCGCGGCTCACCGATCACATTTCGATCGGGGTGCTGACGAGGACCTTTCCCAAGGAGCTCGTCGATGAGATCCTGCGCAGCACCAACAAGGTGCAACAGCGCACCCGCCTCATGCCCGCACGGGTGGTGATGTACTACGTCATCGCCATGGCCATGTTTCCGCAAGCCTCCTACGAAGAGGTGATGCGCCACCTCACCGAAGGGCTTGCCTGGCAGGGGGGATTCACCGGCTCCTGGCATCTCCCCTCCAAGGGTGGCATCTTCAAGGCCCGGGCCAGACTTGGCAGTGCTCCGCTGGCAAAGCTCTACTCCCAGGTGGCCAAGCCGCTTGCCACCATCGGTACACCGGGAGCCTTCTATCGCAACTGGGCCCTGGTCGCCATTGACTCGACCACCCTGGATGTTTTCGACTCACCTGCCAACACCGAGCACTTTTCCAAGCCCGCCACGCCCATCGGAGAAGCCGCCTATGCCAAGGCCCGCATCACCGCTATCGCAGAGTGCGGCACCCATGCGGTGCTCGGGGCTGTCCCGGGGCCGTATTCGGTCTCAGAGCAATTGGCGGCCAGGGGAATCCTGGGGGTTCTCTCCCCGGGAATGCTATGTCTGGCGGACCGGGGCTTCTTTGGCTATGACCTTTGGAAACAAGCCCTTGAGACCGGCTGTGAGCTGCTCTGGCGGGCCAAGTCCAACTACCGCATCGACACCGTGGCCGAGCTGGCCGACGGCTCCTATCTCGCCAACGTCTATCACCACCAAGACCGCCGCCGAAGCAAACCACTCCGGCTTCGGGTGATCGAATACAGCATCGACGAGAGCTTCGGAGAGGAGAACCAAGACGACTTCTACCGCCTCTTCACATCGATCTTGGATCCCGATGCGGCTCCGGCATCGGAGTTGGCAGCGCTTTATTCGCAGCGCTGGGAGATCGAGTCTCTCTTTGACGAGCTCAAGACCCATCTCAACGATTCACGCCGGGTACTGCGCTCACAATCTCCGGAGTTGGTCTATCAGGAGATCTGGGGAATGCTCGGGCTGCATTATGCGATTCGGGCGCTGATGTGCGAGGCGGCGGAAACCATCGGAGCGGATCCCGACCGATTATCCTTCCTGGGCACTCTCCGGGCTATCCGTCGCACCACGACGGCGAGTCCGGGTTTTTCCCCCTCCTAGACTCGCTGAATCCTTCCAAAGGGCGGTTGCAGAGATCCTCGCACAGATTCTCCCCAAGCGCAGACTGCGCCGCAATCCCCGGGTGGTGCGAAAACGTATGAGTCCATATCCCACCAAATACCCCAACCATCGCAACTGGGATCAGCCGCGTAGTCCGGTGTGCGATGTCATCTTTGTGATACCCGGGTTACTCTAAGTCAACGGTATTGGAATCTAGTCCGAAGTTACACCCCCTGGGCGAGCTTCCCCAGGCCCCACCAGGGGAAACAAGCAAGCTTGGCGGAATCTACTGGCTACATGAGCCGGAGAGGCACCGGAGCACCGAGCAACTCGAACACCCGGCGCTGGGTCGGGGTCGGAGTCGAGAGCAACTCGAACTCCTCCGTC